>NZ_RRYW01000121.1 GCF_014861365.1 Psychrobacter sp. FME6 | reverse complement strand
TTAGGGTTTAAAACGCCCAATCAGGTGTTCTATAATATAATTTAGCGTTGCACTTGGTGTGTTAATCTAAGCATACAATATAGTTGATTCACTTTTTAAGAGTGACAGCAGCGTTTATTAAACGACATGAGCCCTCCTCACAAATCGTGCTAAGGTAGAAATACTCTGAAATTTCTACTATTTCTCTCTTAAACAAAGGACTGTTTATCATGCTCAATAACCTCACTGCTATAACAACCTCTTTGCGTCAACACCTACCTTTTTCTCCTGATACAGACCACGACATTGCGCCTTATTATCATAATCACGTCGCGGCGATTACTGGAGCAGGCTCTGGTATGGGGCGTGAGCTTGCCATCCATTTGGCACAGATGGGTTGCCACGTGGCGTTATCAGATATCAATGCTGAACAATTGGCACAAACCCAAGAACTGCTCATTGGTTACGACATTAAAGCCACCACGACCGTACTCGATGTTTCAGACAACAAAGCCGTTAACGATTGGGCAGATAGTGTGATGGCTGATTATGGTAAGGTGAATTTTATCTTTAACAACGCTGGCGTGGCACTCTATTCAACCGTAGAAGGCAGTAGTATTAGTGAGCTTGAATGGATCATGGGTATCAATTTTTGGGGTGTGGTCTATGGCACCAAAGCATTCTTACCATTGATTAAAAATAGCGTGAAGCAAAGCGAGTCTACTAATCATAATATAGACAACAAATCACGCCAATTTAACGAACACGGTCACGTCGTCAACATTTCCAGCCTATTTGGTTTGACCGCTCAGCCTTCGCAATCTGCTTATAACGCCAGTAAGTTTGCCGTACGTGGTTTTACCGAAAGCTTGCGCTAAGAGTTAGACATTCAGCGCTGCGGTGTCTCAGCAACTTGTGTGCATCCAGGCGGCATTAAAACCAATATTGCCAATAGCGCGCGTGGCAATGACAGTATTAGTGATCTGGGCATGCGTAGCGGCCGTAAAGCCATCAGCAGCTTTAATAAATTCTTAAAGTTCGATGCCAGTGAAGCTGCTTGGATTATTTTACAAGCAGCCGCGACCCAACAACCGCGTTGCTTGATTGGTAACGATGCCAAGATGATAGATGCGGTACAGCGCCTGTTCCCATCGCGTTATGGTCAGGTATTAAATAACATCAATAAAATATCTCGTAAATTAAAAGGTAAGAAACGTTCAAAAACTGCTGCTACGAAATGACTAGAACGCGTCCTTCTGCTGAACGAAAGCGACTAAATGAGCTATAAAAAGTACCACATCAAAAAAGGCGCTCAAACATGGGTAATGTTTGAGCGCCTTTTTTGATGTGGTAAGCAGTATTGGCTTTTATCTCAGTTTCCGTCTCTTTTTTATAGGTTATTGAATAAATTTGCTTTTATTTTTAATTTAAAAACACTTTACTTATTTGTATTTGGTACAATTATATTACTAGCATCTTACAGATTGATTACTTGTTGGATTTTAATAGGCAGAGTTGGGTTGAGAAGTTATTAAAATGGCCTTGAATACCTAAGGACGCTTCTTGATGTTCCTTATACTTTTAGCACGTTATTTATCTAAAACACAAAATTATTTCTGCCATTATGGTATCTAAATTACCATATAAATCTATATTTACATATTATTTTTTAAGATAAGGATATTCCAATGAAAAAAATCCCCAATACTAATTACTCCTCCCTATTAGTAGCGACTATTTTTGCGATTAGTGCTGCCAGTGTGACGGGTTGTAGTAATAGCGAAGATACCAAAGCTGTCGACCGTGTCGAAGAAGCAGCAGCATTGGCACGTGTAAAAGATTTGGAATCTCGTGCAGAGGCATTAAAAGATAACATGCCAGCTGCCAATGATACGACGGCGCCCACTGGCGGCGACACCACAGCAAGCGCCAAACCTTCTATCAAAATGCCAGATCAATCAACGATTCCAGATGATGAATTTGGTGCAGCGGTAAAGCGCGGCCTACAACTGGCTAACCACACTTATAAAGAGCTACCAGACAACGTCGGTAACCAGCTTAACTGTACCAGTTGTCACTTAGGTAATGGCGCAGAAGCCTTCGCGGCACCTTGGAATGGCATGCCAGGTATTTATCCTATTTATCGTACACGTGCGGGTCGCGTCAATACGATTCAAGAGCGCATCAATGGTTGTTTTGAGCGTTCAATGAATGGTAAGCCGCTTGACTTAGCTTCAGATGATATGAACGCCATGGTCTCTTATATGAGCTGGCTGTCACAAGACTTACCCTTTGGTGTTTCACCTGAAGGTCGTGGTTTTGTTAAAGTTGACAAGTCGTTAGAGCCAAATACCGATAATGGCAAAAAGTTATTTGCTGAAAAATGTACGGTTTGTCATGGAGAGAATGGCGAAGGTCAATACAACGATGATGGCACTTACCTCTATCCAGCAGTCGCTGGTGATAAGTCATTCAACGACGGTGCGGGTATGGCGCGTACCTATACCGCAGCATCATTTATCAAAGGCAAAATGCCGTTCGGTCAAGGCAACTCGCTCAGCGACCAAGAAGCAGTCGATATTGCAGCTTACTTTACCCACTTGCCACGCCCTGTAAAAGCCAATAAAGAGAAAGATTGGCCAAATGGTGATGCGCCTAAAGACGTACGTCGTTAATTTTTAAAAACCTTTATGATATTTACCATAAAAACCCCAGCTATCAAAATAGCTGGGGTTTTTATGCATTATACCTAACATAATATAGTCGCTTAAAGATGATATCGATACAGGCTCTACTGCTGGTATAAATTTTTCTTGCTTGCTGTGCCTACGCAGACAGAGGCTGCAAAAAACTATACCAGCAGTCTCGTAAAACTTTTAAGGTAATCTCATATCACCTTCAATCAACCAGCCCATACGGCGCATCACATAAGCCACGATACCGGCAATGATAGCGGGTAATACAAACATCAATAAAATAATTGCTGTCCATAGCTGCGTCATACTCATCAACTCTTGTGACGCTTCAATCACACCAAACACGCCCACCAATCCAGCAGTTCCCATACCCGCACCAGTGGCAGTACAAGCAAGCCCGAAACCAACGGTTGCAATGGGACCGACAATGGCACTGGCTATGACAGCAGGCAATAAAACGATGGGCTTTCTAAGGACATTGGGAATCTGTAGCATACTGGTGCCCAACCCCTGCGATACCACACCGCTAACACCATTATCTTTAAAGCCCGCAACGGCAAAACCAATCATATGCGCCGCACAGCCTACTACTGCGGCCCCGCCCGCAAGGCCACCAAGCCCAATGGCAATGCAAATGGCGGCACTAGATGTCGGTAATGTCAATAAAATACCAACCACCACCGCAATGACAATACCCATTAATAGCGGCTGTAACTCAGTGGCCGCTTGAATACCCTGACCAATGGCATTGACTGCCGCAACGACAGGAGGATTCAACAACGCACACACGGCCAATGCCACCGCACACACTAATAAGGGCACGAGTAAAATATCAAGCTTGGTCTTGCCCGCGACCCAAGTGCCCGCACGATAAGCAAATACGGACGTTAAATAGGCACCGATTGGGTTCCCAGGTAAAGCAACAAACGTCGCAGGCCCTCCCACTTGCGGGGTAAAGATCGTCCCTGCCATCAGCGCTTCAGAATGAGCACCAAGCATTCCTGCCACCAAACAGCTGAGCATGACTAGCGTCGGTGCTTTGAGATAATAAGCAATGCCTACCCCGATACCCGCTCCCATTAATACCGATGCCAGCTTACCCACCGCGACCAATGCAGGTAAATTTAACCAACCACCGATTTGTGAGATGATAAGACCCGCAATTAACGTGACAAATAGCCCTAAAGCCATGCCAGTAAATGCATCGATAAAATACTTCTGAAAAAAGGCTTTAATCATGTCCGTAGGTGGCGTTGCTGAAGTCGATACCGTCATAGCTATACTCTTTGTAGAAGTGTTAATGAGATAAAATTAAAATCTGAGTAAAACTTTACTAAAAATAAGAGATAAAAAAAGCGTCATTGCGACGCTTTTTTATTATAAATCAACCACTAAAGCTATTCCAAGCAACTTAACCTAACGACGCTGTTCAACGATAATAGAATCAATACCATTATTCTGTAGGCGCTGCTGAGCAGTAGTGACTGCTTGACGGTTATTCATCGGCCGTGAAATCACTTGATAGATTGGCAAACCACTACCTGTAGTATTTTTCACCACTTTAGCATCTACACCTGCCATTAGCACCTGTGCACGGCGGCGGTCCGCTTCATCAGCATCACCAAAGCTATTGATCTGCAAAATATAGGTAGCAGCGGGTTTGGCCGCTTGAATGTTGGCAGCACCTGAGCCAGTACTGTTGGTTCGATTGGCATTGTTAGTTCGATTGGCATTATTGTTGCTAGCAGGCGTCGAACCATCGTAAGTCGCATCCTCTTCGACAACAACAATATCGCCATCATCACCGCTATTATTAGTGGCAGCGTTGTTACCACTGCTATCACGGCTTGGTGTGATAACTGTGTTTTCAGAGATACCAAAATTACCTGTATCATCGTTACGATTCGAGGCAGTATCTTCTGGTTGATTGACGACCACATCAGGCTCAAAGTCAGAGGTTTGTCCTAATGGACGGTTACTGGTTTCACCAAAATCTTCATCAGGAATAGTGGCCATTTCTTGATTGGGTAAAATATCGTAAAACTCATAATCCCCATTATCAGTATCAGTATCGACACGCTGCTGTACCTGACGATCAGAATCATTACCTGCATTTCTGTCAGCGGGACTGAAATCAAATAATGGCGATAGGTATATAAACACCCCGATCATAAGCGTCAATATTGCTCCGACAAACATCCATAATAAGCCTGATACGCTACTTGTTTTACGCTTTTCAGTCGCGCCTTTAGGTTTTTTGGCTAGCATGGCTTTGCATCTCCCTACTGAATCTAACTATCAACTATCATCAAATTATTGCTATCAATCGTCTATTTATGTTACATAATAAATGCTACATGCTAGACGGTGCCGACAACCCTAATAAATTAAGCCCATTGGCCAATACTTGGCGTACCGCTTTAGACAAACGCAGGCGGGCTTGCATCAAATCCATCTCATCCGAGCTTGGTGTCTCGCCCGACGTCAAGCTCACGGGCAAAATACGATTGCTGTCATACCAACCATGGAACAGTGCTGCCAATTCTTTTAAATAATTGGTCAATACATGCGGCTCGTAACCCGTCGCTGCACGCAGCAATGTCGCTGGATATCCCGCTAGCAGTTTAATCAGCTCATCTTCGTTCGGTGCGCTGAGTAAGTTTTGCTGCTGCAAGCCGATCGCATCGTCTACTACAAAGCCGCTGTTTTCTAGTTTTTCTAATACTCGGCAAACACGTGCATGCGCATATTGGATGTAATACACTTGGTTGTCTTTACTCTGTGATTTGGCAAGCTCTAAGTCAAAATCAACATGCACTTCAGGCTTACGCGCGACATAATAAAAACGCGCCGCATCATTGCCAACTTCCTGGCGCAGTTCGCGTAAGGTCACAAATTTGCCCGAGCGAGATGACATCTGCACTTTTTCACTGCCGCGCCATAGTGCGACAAACTGTACCAGCACCACATCGAGACGCTCAGCATCGATGCCAAGCGCTAATAAAGCCGCCCTTACTCGCGGTACATAACCATGGTGGTCTGCACCCCAGACGTTAATGACTCTATCAAAACCGCGATCAAATTTATTTTTATGATAGGCAATATCAGAGGCAAAGTAGGTAGATTGACCATTGGCACGGCGGACCACACGGTCTTTTTCATCGCCAAAATCGGTCGATTTGAACCAAATATTGCCATCTTTTTCGTATAGATAGCCTTTTTCATCTAAGATTTGTAAGACTGGCTCAATTTCACTATCAATCGACCTTTCGCTAAACCAGCATTCGTAACTCACGCCAAAGTCATTTAGGTCATCTTTGATGTCGGCCAAAATACTACTCAACGCAGCATTTAAAAACAGCTCATAACCATCGCCAAGTAATGCTTTGCTATTGGCAATTAGACCATCGATGTGCGCTTCTTTATCGCCTGATAGCAGTGTTTTTTCGCCATCAGTATTTATCTCAAACTGAGCGTCTTCTGGCACATCTTTAGCGATTTTTGCAAAATCATGCACATAGCTAGTACCATGTTGTGCTTTTAGCGTTTGAGCAATATCACTGACATAGTCACCCTGATAACCATTAACTGGGAAGGTTATTTGTTCGCCATTGGCTTCTAGATAACGCAAATAGGTGCTGGTGGCCAAGATATCCATTTGACGACCGGCATCATTGACATAATACTCACGCGTGACGTCATAGCCAATCGCTTCAAGCAAGTTTGCCACGCTCATACCAAAGGCAGCACCGCGTCCGTGACCGACATGCAAACTAGAGGTTGGATTGGCAGAGACGAATTCAACTTGTACTTTTTGACCATCAAACTGCTTACTTAAACCAAAGCGGTCTTGCAAGGTAAAGATATCGTCTAATACGGCAAACTTGGCTTCCGCATTTAAGAAAACATTAATAAACCCAGGACCTGCGATTTCTACTTGGCGAATATTTTGATTTTCGGGCAGAGCATTGACGATTTTTTCGGCAAGCTGGCGCGGGTTGACCTTGGCGGCTTTGGCAGCAGTAAGCGCGATGTTGCTGGCAAAATCACCATGACTCAGGTCTTTAGTACGGGTGATTTGGCTGTTGTTTTTCCAGTCAGCTGGTAGAGTGCCATCTGCTTGTAAAGTAGTAATAGCATCGTTAAATAGTGAAGCAAGGGTATCAATTTGGGCTTGTGACATAGGGATTTGAACTCAATTAAATAAACAACAAAAACGGGGTAAAAATGTGGTGGATGCAAACAGTTAATAACTGCGTATTATAATGGCGACCGACATTGCAAGGGATAAAATAATGTAAAAATATAAGTAACCTGTAAATATAACAATCTTTGCGCTTTATTGCACCATTTGCACCAAAATTAGCCCTAAAATCTTATGGTTATGGCAGCCAGTACTTATAGGGGCTGTATAGAATTCATCTATTAGGACTGCTGATCGCTAAAATAATTCCAG
>NZ_RRYW01000120.1 GCF_014861365.1 Psychrobacter sp. FME6 | reverse complement strand
CTATTTATACCTTTGCCCCTCAATTTGCAAGATTATCTGGGAAAGACCCTTTTTCTGATGAATTTATTGAGCAGCATGTAGACTATGTTTTAACGCTTTTCACGACCTGCGCCAAAAAGCTATGAGATAGATCACAACGATCTACCTCGTAGCTTTTTTGCATTAAAGACAATTAATATTATATCAAGCCGTTATTTTGCAACATACATAGATATCGAGATTAAAAATGAGTTCAATCACTAGAAATATCTTCGGCACCATCAATAAAACTATTAATCATTGGTATATTCCACTTGTCGTTGGCATTATTTTTATTGCCACCGGGATATATACCTTTGTTTCACCACTTGAGTCTTATGCTGCGCTCGCTATTTTATTCAGCATATCTTTCATTATTTCAGGCGCTTCTGAAATTGCATTTTCTTTATTAAATAAGGAGGTACTTAATAATTGGGGTTGGTTTTTAGTCCTTGGGATTTTAACGTTAATTGTTGGTGTTCTTTTGTTTGTTAACCCGGCAGTATCGCAAGCTACCCTGCTTTTTTATGTGGGTTTTTTAGTATTGTTTCGTTCCATTAGTGCTGTCAGCCATTCATTTGAGTTAAAAGAATATGGCTTTTCTGATTGGGGGTATTTAACAGTAATAGGGGTTGTCGGTATTGTTTTCTCCTTTATCTTATTATCTAACCCTATACTTGGTGGCATGACAGTTGTTATATGGACTGGCTTAGCCCTGATAACCAGTGGCTTTTTCAGCATGTACCTTGCTTTTAAATTAAAAAGACTAAAAGACTTACCAAATAATATTTCTAATGAACTAAGAAGTAGGTTCAATTTAGTATCACAAGAAATTAATAACGTATTAAACAGTAAACAATAACTACATTCTCATTTGGTCACTGACCTATAAATATTTAAGTTAATAGCAGCTTCATTTTAAAACAACACTGAGTCATAAGACTCTTTAACCCACTAAGGGGATAATAATGAAAAAGACTAATGAAAAACAAAAAACTATCGACAGCTTTCCACATCAGCCAGATGCTAATAAAGCCTATCCACACCACTACCCACAAAACACCTTGCCGTTTGCTGACAAAATAGGCAACTATCAACGCAATATCGGTAGACCAACCGACGCTTATAAGGACAGTAAAGTCTATATCATCGGTAGTGGTATCGCGGGCTTATCCAGTGCTTACTACTTCATTCGTGATGGTAAAGTACCGGCAGAAAATATCACCTTTTTAGAGCAACTAGAGGTGTCAGGCGGCTCCATGGATGGCTCAGGTAATGCTAAGAATGGCTACATCATACGTGGTGGCCGTGAGATGGAATTTACCTACGAGAACTTTTGGGATGTCTTCCAAGATATTCCTGCAGTAGAGATGCCAGAGCCATACAGCGTACTAGATGAATATAGACTGATTAACGATGATGATCCTAACTATTCAATCGCTCGTTTGGTACATCAGCAAGGTAAAATCAAAGAAACGAATGGTGTTACTCTAAAAAAATCTGACCAATTAGCATTGATACGTCTACTACTAAAACGCAAAGAAGAATTAGATGATGTGCGAGTCAATGATTACTTTAGCGACAGCTTCTTTGAAAGTAACTTCTGGATACTTTGGAGCACCATGTTTGCCTTTGAAAAATGGCACAGCTTGCTTGAGTTAAAACTATATATGCACCGCTTTTTGCATGACTTAGATGGTCTGCATAATATGTCGATGCTAGTATTTCCAAAATACAATCAATATGATGGGTTTATCGTACCGCTACGTAACTATCTCATCGAAAAAGGGGTTAAATTCCAATACGATACTTCGGTGACGGATTTAGATATTGAGTTTAATCAAGCTGATGACCATGAATCTGTTAAGGGTTCAGCTAATGAGCCAACCAAAACGGTCAAAGCCATCATTGCAGAAGTAGGTGGTAAGCCTACCCGTATTACTATTACAGAGAATGATTATGTAGTAGCAACCACAGGCACAATGACTGATGATACACGATATGGTGATAACGATTCTGCGCCAAACCTAGATGCTATGTTAGACAATCAAGGGCAATCAAAAGGTTGGACGCTTTGGAACAATCTTGCTCATAAGTCCAGCGTCTTTGGTCATCCTGGAAAATTCAATGGTAATGTGAATGAGTCTGCATGGATGTCAGCCACACTGACTTGTAAGCCTTCTGCATTGGTAGATAAGGTTAAAGAGCTGTCTGTTAATGATCCATACTCAGGTAAAACAGCGACAGGTGGTATCGTCACCTTTACCGATTCTAACTGGGTAATGAGCTTTACTTGTAACCGTCAGCCGCATTTCCCTGATCAACCAAAGGACACCTTAGTACTTTGGGTGTATAGTTTGCTGATGGATAAAGATGGCAATTATATTAAGAAACCAATGCCAGAATGTACAGGTAATGAGATTTTAGCAGAGCTTTGCCATCACCTTGGTATTATCGATGGGTTAGACGGCGTGGTTGACAATACCATTGTTAAATCTACCTATATGCCATATATTACCTCACAGTTCATGGTACGTGCGCAGGGCGACCGTCCTGAAATTGTACCGCAAGGTTGTACTAATCTAGGCTTAGTAGGACAGTTTGTCGAAACTAAAAACGATGTGGTATTCACCGTCGAAAGCTCCGTTCGTACGGCTAGAGTTGCGGTATATAGTCTACTTGATATAAAAAAACAGGTACCTGATATAGACCCATCTCAATATGACATTCGTCACTTATTACGTGCGGCAAATACGTTAAATGATGGTAAAGGATTTATTGGAGAAGGCTTATTACGTAAGCTCTTAAAAGATACCTATTATGAGCATATCTTGCCACCTACCCATCTAAACAGTCAGGAACAGGCTAAGCGTAATGACTCTATTTTTTCAGAGTATTGGGAGTCTATTAAAGGTCTTTGGCGTAAATAAGCTCCTTTAGATTGCACAGCTTAATACCTCTATTGCTTTAGGCAACGTACATATCATAAAAAAGGCTCCCTTTTGGGAGCCTTTTTCTATTCGCTAATAAATCACTTTCTACCAAGCGCACTCATGACTTTAGGCTTAGGTGAGCTATGCTTGTAGTGGTCAACTAATTTAGGACACCTAATAAGAGGTTTTGAACCACCCCGGGATTGTCGGAGACTTAATATTCTGAGAGAATACGACAATGAAAACACGAAACTACACTCCCGAAATTAAAGAAAGAGCCGTTCGCATGCTGATTGAAGCATTAAGCGACTATCCCTCTACATGATCAGCCATTCAAGCCATTGCTCCTAAGATTGGCTGCACGCCTGAGACCCTGCGATCATGGCATAAAAAGCACATAGACCAAACTATCCCTGCATCATTACAAGCTCAAAGCCAAGAGCAGCGTATCAAAGATCTTGAACGTGAGAACAAAGAACTAAAGCAAGCCAATGAAATTATACGCAAGGCTGCCGCTTTTTTCGCCCAGGCGGAGCTCGACCGTCCACTCAAGTAATGGTCAAATTTATTGATAATAACAAGCTAGAATACGGGGCCCTAGCCATCTGTAGAGTACTACCGATTGCCCCGTCAACCTATTACCGTGCTAAAGACATGGAGTGCTGCCCTGAAAAGCGTTCACTGCGCAGTCAGCATGACGACTATTATATCAGTGAAATCAAACGTATTTGGCAGGACTGAACCGCCCCAGGATTGTCGGAGACTCAATCCTACCTTGTTAGTAATTTCTGCCTGACTCAGGTAAATTAACCTCCGATAAAGTCGGGTTGGTTCAATGACTTGATAGCAAAGGGCATGCTGAACAAACCTGACTCTTCTGGGTGCAGTACCAGCTATGAGATAGAGCTCACCTCATTTCTACGGAATTGACATCATACACCAGTTGATAATTGTGGGTCATATTGCTCACAGCCTTTGAGATTGCCTTTATTCGCTTTACTCTGCCAATTAGATAACGTTTGCATCTCTATTCCGAGCTGCTGAACAGTTGCGCTCAAGTTACGATTGTTGTCTGCTATCTTTCTGACAGCTTCTGCTACAAATTGACTGCCATGTTATGCCCTTTTAATGCCATAAATCTGATATCGTTCTTTTAGGCTTATATGTGTGTAGCTCACGGTTGCAATCGTGCTTTGGCAGTGGATAATGATTTTGAGGTTAGGGCATCTAGGCCTACGTTGTATCTGCTCAGCCAAATATTTACAATCATCTATTATGGCTACGTTTGATGCCAGCATAATTTTTGATGCACCATCCAATATTTTTTTCTAATGACAATCAAAGGAGATTTATATGAAAGCGGCACGTTTTTATGACAAAGGCGATATTCGTATTGAAGATATTCCAGAGCCTACTGTAGAGTCGGGTACCGTTGGAATCGATGTCGCTTGGTGTGGCATCTGTGGTACTGACTTGCATGAGTTTATGGAAGGTCCTATTTTTATCCCCCCTTGCGGTCATCCTCACCCCATCTCAGGAGAGTCTGCCCCAATCACTATGGGTCATGAATTCTCAGGGGTCGTTTATGCTATCGGTGAGGGTGTTGATGATATTGAGGTTGGTCAGCATGTCGTGGTTGAACCATATATTATTGCCGATGATGTGTCTACCGCGCCTGGTGAGAATTATCACTTATCAAAAGATATGAACTTCATTGGTCTTGGTGGTCGCGGTGGTGGTTTGTCTGAAAAAATTGCGGTCAAGCGTCGCTGGGTACATCCTATCTCTAATAAAATCCCATTAGATCAAGCAGCCTTGATTGAACCGTTAGCCGTTGGCTATCATGCTTTTGTGCGCAGTGGTGCCAAAGCAGGTGATGTCGCTTTGGTCGGTGGTGGTGGTCCGATTGGATTGTTATTGGCTGCCGTTTTAAAAGCCAAAGGTATTACCGTCATTCTCACTGAATTGAGTGCCAAGCGCAAAGAGAAGGCTAAAGAAAGTGAGGTTGCCGATTACATTTTAGATCCGACTGAAATAGATTTGCCTGAAGAAGTCATGAAGCTTACGGATAACCGCGGTGTGGACGTGGCCTTTGAATGCACCAGCGTCAATAAGGTATTGGACTCACTGGTTGAACTTACTAAACCTACTGGTGTGGTTGTGATTGTCTCTATCTGGAGCCACCCAGCTTCCGTAAATGTACATAGCGTAGTCATGAAGGAGCTCGATGTACGTGGGACTATTGGTTATGTAAACAATCATCAAGAAACCATCAAATTGGTCGAAGATGGCTTAGTGAACCTTGAGCCCTTTATTACTCAACGTATCAAATTGGATGATTTGATTGCTAAAGGCTTTGAGACTTTAATTCACAACAATGAATCAGCAGTGAAAATTATTGTGAACCCAAACCTGTAAACAGTAAGGCAAGGGGATATCTGGCTAGCTAGGTGGTTTTAATCCGCACGTTAGAATTAACCAAACCTCAAGTTGCCCAAATTTACCTAGGAAACCTTAGACACACGGTGACACTCCTAAAGCGATTTAAAGTACTTGTGCCAATTGATTATGACGGTACCTAAAGATTTTACCAGAATCATAGCGAAGGACTAAACAAAACAATACCTCTGGGAGTCAACTCCCAGAGGTATTGTTTTTGTTTGTCATACAGACAAGGTTTTTAATATCTGGTTCTTCGTTAAATTGGTTAGGCTTTTCTTGTCATCATTTAGCATAAGCATTTCAATTATTTCGAAGTTAGCACTTAGTACATCCTCATAAGACGCTAAGTTTACGACAATCCTGGGGTGGTTCACTATGAAGACCACTATAGTCGTCAGATGCAAGGTTTTGCACGCGGTACTGAGAAGCAGCAAATCATCGCAAGTCTCTTAAAAGGTGACCATAGCTATTCTGAAATACAAGTAAGGTGGGTACGATTTGGGTGGGCGGCAGACTGGCAAAGCGAGGCTGATTGCAGACGGCTATAATGACAGCTTGCTCAGCTTGCGTCAGTTTGTTCCTCGGGGCTTGGCGCACGGCATCAGGACGCAGGTCAGCACTCACTTGACCCGCTTTATACCAGCGCCTGTAGGTGCGTATGCTGATGCCAACCTCACAACAGGCCAGAGTGAGTCTTGCCCCTGATCCATTGGCTTCTTGGATCCAGTTGATGTACTGCTTGCGCTCTGAAAGTGAGGTCAGTCGTCCTCGTGCTCTTGCCAAAACGCATCCAACTTTTTTCGCAGTACCAATAAGGCGGCAGTTTCAGCTAGGGCTTTTTCTTTTCGGGCAAGCTCTCGGGTGAGTTGCTTAATCTGCTTGCGGTCTGTTTGTTGTTGACGCTTGTCTTTGAGGCTTTGCTGTTTGCTGCTACTAAAGCCTTGTAGGGCAGAGGCTCGCCAAGCTTTGATTTGTTCGACATAGAGGCCTTTGTTGCGGCAGTATTCACTAAGCTCGCTTTCGCTTAGGGCGGCAGTCTCAATAACGGTGGCAAGTTTGGTGTCACTGGTCCAGTTATCTGGGGTATGGTGGTTGGTGGGCATGGGCTGACCTTGTTCTCTGGCGTGATTGCGCCAATTATACAGGGTCTGTAAGCCGATGCCTTCACTTCTTGATACTGCAGCAACGCTCATGTTGCTTGGGGGTTGTAGTTTGCTGAGTATGGCTTGTTTACGTTCGTCACTATAACGTGGCATGATGTGTCCTTGATGCCCCCATTTGGATTATTCTTTAGGGGTGACAACTATCCTGCCATAGGGGGATAATTGACGCTCTCATCACCCCCTTCGATATAACTGGAAAAGTTCTCACTGATAAAACGGTAAAACAAAGTACCCAGTACATATTGCTTAAAGTCCCAGCCATCGACTGAGCCACGAACCTCGTTTGCAATTTGCCAGATTTGGCGGTGTAGTTCGGCTCGTTGTTGGGTACTTGTCATGATAAGAATCCTATAGAAATAAAAGAGGAACAGGTTAAAAAGTGGGTATTACAATGCTTGATTCGTTGATAATAACTGGACCATAGCAATTTTTTATTTAAACGGAGATCAAATTTCTAAAATACTGGTTAGTCGGTTTAACCATCCGTCAAATTCGATATTGGTTTCAGTTGATTTAAATGAGAATGATGGGTGCTTCATTCTCTTTACTACTCCAAATTTGTTTAGATAGACATCGGTAGGCCAATTAATTGAACGTTGAACTATCAACTGTAATGTTTTCTCAAGTTGCCGATTGAGCTATGCTGAAGAAACCGTAGAGATAAACTTGGTAAACTAACGACTCGATGA
>NZ_RRYW01000119.1 GCF_014861365.1 Psychrobacter sp. FME6 | reverse complement strand
TTAGCATAGATTTCTTATTGACTTTTATCGCCAGCATACTTTTTAGAACACCACCACTATTTGAAAGTGATTGCACATATCAAGATGCTATATCTGCTTGGGGAGAATTTTTTAATCATGATTACTGGTCTGGATTAGGTAAATCAACAGTTAAAATATCTGAATCTTTAGAGTCAAGGAGCTACAAAGACACTGAGGAATTTATAGATGAGCTTTACCCCGTGTTGGAGAGATATAGTGTAGGTATTGATTGTAGGGTGTCAGAAGATGGATTTAGGGAGATACCTCTTTACAAATACTTAGAAAAACACCTCCGAGGGTTCAGTCGGTTTATTCCTTTTAATTTTAAAGTTAAGTGTAAAGTAGGTAATACTGATTGTCCTTCCTATGACAAGGTCCTTTGGAAGGTAAGAAATGTTGGAGAGGTAGCAGAAAATAAAGACTGTATTCGTGGTCAAATCAAAGAAAGAACACATGAAATAATTGAGCCAACTTCGTTTAAAGGCACACATTATATTGAGTGTTATCTGATAAAAAATGGTATATGTGTTGCGATTGGTCATGTAGATGTCCCAATTGGTCAGGTGTAGGAGTTTTATTTGAGAGAGTTTAAGAAATTAATAACCCCGTTATTTATAATGATTGCAATGTCATTGATTCTAATTTATTTAGACGGTTATAAAAAAAATGTACTTGCTGGAATTTTTACATTATGGGGTGGTTTGTATATTAAAGATAATGCCAACAAATTTTACTCTCAACTGAAGGTTTTATTTGGACAACATAGCTGGAAGCGTTCGCAAAGAGAATTGGAGGTAGCTGGGAAGTTACAAGGAGACACATTAATTAGAATTTCATTCGCTTATTTATTTAGAATAAAAATAGATGATAAGTATTTCTTGGTTCCTAATTCAAGAACAGGCAAATATCAACCTGTTGGTGGGGCATATAAGTTTGGAAAAAATGAAGCTAAGTACTTAGTTTCTAATTTTTCAGCTAAAGATGATAATCGAATTAAAGTTAATGAAGTTACAGAGGCAGATTATAGATTATTAGTTAAAAATAAAAATCTAAGAGGTTTCGTAAAGAGATTTGATAATGCTTTAGATAGAGAAAATATAGATAATTTATCAAGAGAGTTCATAGAAGAGATTTTTAACACTGATATTTTAGAAAGAGAAGATTTTGGTGATTTAGCTTACAGCTATTGTGGAAGGCATATGTCAAATATTGAGAAGAAAGCTTTTGGTCTGTATGAACTTTTACTAGCTGATATTATCGAAATAGATTTAGCACATAATCAGAAGGAGTTATTCAAGAGACTTATGGTCGTTGATTCTAAAAAATATAGATTCGCAACCTCTGAAGAAATAAATAATTTTGGTATAGACTATGCTAGTCAAAATTTAACAGATACTATCGCCAATCATACCCCTAAAATACTAAATGAGAATAACGACCAACTATTCAAGAAAATTAAATATAAATATAAGTATAATTCAATAATAACTATTTCATTATAGAAGCTGACTTTTGTCTTACCTTAAAATAGAGCGTTGAGCTATTTTTTAGAGGTACTAAAGCAGATAGAGCAGATTGAACTTTATACAGATTGAATATCCAGTTTAGTCTTAATGGGAGAAATTGTACAACTTCATTCATACTGATAAATAACAACGAATCAAAAAACCCCAATTAAGGGGGTTTTCTTTGTAAAGCCAAAATCTAATACAATTAAATCATCGCCCTTACTCGCGCCATTATTCCGCGTCCAATCACCAATCTCACATAAATAATAGCGATAGTAAACAGTAGCGCGATTAATAATGCTCCGCCAATACCCAAGCTCGCCCACGGCACACTAAAGCGTAGATTAAACCACTGGGTAATCGCAGCCCATGCGCCAACGCTAGCGATAATGACGGCAAATGCCGCGGCACTAAGTCCAAGCAGACCAAGCTCTAGTATATTAAGCATATATAAATCGCGTTTTTGCATCCCTAACAGCCTAAACGAAGCGCTTTCTTGCATACGATCTTGCGAGGTGGACAGTAACGAGCTAATCAATACCATGATGCCAGTCAATAGAGCCAGTAGGGTAAAGACATAAACCAAGCGGCTCATTTGCGCTACTAGCTCTTGGACTTGCTGCGCGATAGCCGTCCCATCAATGGTCGTCACGGCAGGAAACGTTCTGACCAGTTGTCCTTGCAAGTCTGGAATATCATCAGCGGTTACATGCGCGGTGGCAAATTGGATTTGTGGGGCAGCAGAGAGAACAGAAGGCTCAAATAAGAAGTAAAAATAAGGGCTTGGACCTTGCTCATAACGTGAGCGGATACTGGTAATTTGACCGACGATTTCAATCCCTTGAATATTAAAGCGAACTTCATCACCCATACCGACATTAAGTAGGCTTGCGGCGGTATCTAAAATCGATAAAGGCGCGACGACTTGTCCAGGATTCTTACTCTCAGTTTCGATAGGTGCATACAGTTGATTATTGGCTACGGCATCTGTAATAAACTCAGTCTCCATGACTGTATCTGAGTAGCTTAAATTAAAGACACGCGTAGGGTCATCAAAACCCTCAGCAGGCTCGATATCTTGTACAGGTATATTATTAGCGGTCACCACACGGGCACGAATGACAGGGTAGTAGCTGACTGGTGCTTTAATGATGTTATTAATCTCATCATGTTGATCGCTTTGAATATCTAACAAAAATAAATTGGGCGCATCTTCAGGATAAGCGTTAATAAACTGGGTATTGATACTATGATTGAGGGTAGTGATGAGCGTAAGCACAGCGACCGACAGTGATAGCGTGACAAAAAACAGCGCTGATTGGTTACCTTTACGCGCAAGGTTATGAATAGCAATCCGCTGCATCCAACTGATATTGCTGTTGGTCGCCAACTTGGCAAGTAGCCATAACCAAGCACGCGCCAATAGCCAAAATATTGCTACGAAACCGATTAAACCTACTAACAGCTGAGCGCCTAACTTAAACGAACCTACTTCATAGGCAAAAAACGCATAAAGCCCTGTGAGCATTAGTGCATACCATAGTAAAGGCAAGCGTCGATACCAAGGCAGGTTTTGCGTTGGTGAGCTAGCACCTTGGCTAAGTAAGGTTGCGGGTTTGGTGGTATTAAGCGAACTTAAGCCACGCTGTGCGATAAGCAACGTCAGCACCAAAGCGATAATAATGGTTTTAATGGCACTGATAGGATTGATGGCCAAGCCAACATCCGCTGGCAAGATAGCCACAAGATATGGCTGACCAACTTTGAGTAAGCCAAAACTGACGATAATCGCAGCGATACCAGCAATGACAGTCGTTGCAATCAATAGTTGATAGTAGCTACGTTTAAGACTGCCAAGTGGCTCACCCAATGCTAAACGAATCGCATTACTAGATTGCTGCTTGGACACAAACGCCGTGATGACGCCATACATCGCGACCGCCGATAGTAAAAGTACCGCGATGACCAAGAGTTTTAAAAACATCAACACATTATCAGAGATACGCGAGACAGAGGTATCCGCAGATTCCGCATCTGAGAGCTCGATATCAGGATAATTGGTTAATATTTGCGTCAGCTTATCACGCTGCTCAGCGATTAATTCGGGTTCGCCTGCCAACTCAATACGATAGTTGATACGGCTACGATCACCCAATAGATTGGTTGCGGCGAGCGCGTCTTGTTGCATCAGCACTCGTCCACCAAAGCCAAACACCGTCAATGGACGGTCAGGCTCTTTCGTCAGCACATCGCTAATCGTAAACTGTCCTTCACCAATAGTAATTTGGTCGCCAATTTTAGCATTGAGACTTTTAAGGACTTCTGGGGCGACGACCACATTATCAGGCTTGAGCTGCTGCCATAAAGGCTGACCAGATGCCAGCTCGACGTCACCATATAATGGATAAGCTGGCGAGACGGCTTTGACGCGAGCAAGTAAGGTTTGTTCAGCGGTCACCACCATCGCACTAAACTGATAATCATAAACAATTTGCGTATCAGCGACCGTTGCTACCTGCGTCAATACTTCGCTTGGCCAGTCTTGTTGACTGTTTAAGATCAAATCGCCACCAACCAGCGCACGCTGATTATCGTTGATATAGGTATTAACCGATTGCTGGACGGAGTCGAGGGTCAAGTAAGTGGCTAGCGATAATGTTAGCGTGAGTAAAAATAACAGCGGATAAACCCAGCGCTGCCACCAGCTACGACTTAATGCTTGCGCGCCCAATCCTTTAAATAAATGGTAGATGATACCGCCAGTATAATCTGACTCTTTTGCCATTGCCGTATCAGTCGTATCTTTTGGTGAATGCTTCTCTGTTTGCTGGTTATTCATCAAGTTATTCATTAATGTACAATCCGCCCGTCATGCATGGTAATGACACGATCTGCCATTTCAGCAAGCGCAGGGTCATGGGTCACAACGACCAATGCCGAGCCCACTTGCTGACGTAAATCTAATAACAATTGCATCACTTGATTGGCGTTTTGTTCATCTAAATTACCCGTTGGCTCATCAGCAAAGACAATCTTTGGCTGTGATACCAGTGCTCGGGCGACAGCAGTACGCTGTTGCTCGCCGCCAGATAATTGATTGGGCAAACTATTACGTCTATGCCCCAAATCAACGGCTTCAATGAGTTCATCCACTCGCGCTTTATTTGGACGTCGAGCGATATCAAGTGGGAAGGCAATATTTTCTGCTACTGTCAACGTTGGCAGTAAATGAAACGATTGAAACACAAACCCCATCTCGCGCTGACGAATGACAGCTAGCGCATCTTCATCAAGGCTGCTTAACGTTTGATCAGCCAACTTAACGCTGCCACTATCGGGATAATCTAGTGCTGCTAATAATCCTAACAAGGTAGATTTACCCGAGCCAGATTTACCCATAATGACCACGAATTCACCCGCATTGACATGAATGTCGACGTCTTTGATGATGGACAGCTTTTGCTCACCGACTTGTACGGTTTTATTTAATTGGGAGGCGGTAAGCAATGCGCTTGTTTTTAAAGCCGTTAGATTCTCAGCTGAAGGTGATGATGTCATTGCGTAGTCTCAATAGGCGTATTTGTCGGTGCTGGAGTTGAAGCGGGTGCTTGTTTGTTGGTGTGATTTGAGTTTTTAGAATCGTCCATATTAGATTCGGCTAACTTCTCAATTTCAGGCTGCAATATAGGCAAGATATTGTCATTGACGATAATTTTATATCCCTCACGGGTTGGATGGATGGCGTCAGCTTGGTTTAACTTAGGATCACCACCGACACCGTCTAAAAAGAACGGAATCAGCGTGACGTTCATATCTTTCGCCACTCTTGGGTATATCGCGGCAAATGATTTGACATAATCAGAGCCAAGATTGTCATAAATCTGCATACCGCCCAAGATAACTTCGCTATCACTGTCTTGTAAACGCTGCACGGCGGTACGAATATTGGCTTCAACCGTCGCCACATCGATACCACGAATGGCGTCATTGGCACCGACGGTCAAAATCGTAATATCTGGTTTGGTCTGCAATACCCAATCTAAGCGATTGACTAAGCCAGTGCTGGTTTCGCCGCTTAAGCCTGAATTGACCACTTTGACATTTTTATAGCCAAGTTCTTGCAAACGTGCTTCTAGCTGCGCAGGATAGTTGGCAGCATTATCAACGCCAAGCCCTTCTGTCAACGAATCACCCAGTGCCAATATGGTTAGCGGTGCTTGTTGCTGCTCAGTCGAATTTACGGATTGCTCAGGTTCTGTAGTTTGAGGTTCGGCAGTTTTTGTATTAACGACTTGGTCGTTATTCTGAGTGTCAGTAGCGGTATTGGGGTCAGGTTCTTTTTGACAACCGCTCAAGGCAATTGCGATGGTTAATGCAGCGACCGTGAGTAGGCGCTGCGGCAGGCGAGAAGTTATGCTTATCATGATTCTACTGTCCTATTTACAATCAAGCCAGTGTAGCAGAATCAGATAAGCAGCAATATTGTGCAAAAGTTAATGGTTTAAGGGTAAAGATCTAAATCTTTTTACCATCTACCATTACCGGACGACTAATTAGCCAAGCAATCGCTACGTTAATAATCATTAAAATTAAAATTATTAACAGTGGTACGTCCCAACTGTCGGTTAATTCATGCAGCCAACCTGTCCCCAGCGGACCAAAAAAGGCTACCAGATAACCAACGAACTGCGCCATACCAGATAGCTCACTAGCCTGATTGGTGGTATAAGTACGCAAGGAAAACAGCATCATACTTAAAGTAAACATTGCTGAGCAGCCTGCACCCATTAACCCTGACCATAGCCAGGCCAAGTCAGGAGAAAAGTAGCTGATACCGAGCACACCAATAACGTTTAGCAGTGCAGCAACAATCGCTAACGCTTGGATAGGGCGGCCACGGTTGATAAGCCAAGTTACGATCAAGATAGCAGGCGGTGCCATAAACTGAAATACCGAGCCCATCTGTCCAGCCTGAACAGCATTCAGTCCTTTACTAACCCAAATAGAAGGTAAGAAACTGGCTACGGTATAAAATAACAAGGATTGTAAACCCATAAATACAGCAATCTGCCAAGCAAAAGCTGTGCGCCATACTGATATCTCTGAGGAGCCTGGGGTCGCCAATGGTACCGCTTGGTTATTTGATGACCCCAGACGAAGGCGCAAGAATATCCAGACGATTACGGCTAAAACCCCCAAGATTGACCAGCCTCCTAGTGCCCATTGCCAGCCCACATATTCAGATAAGGGCAGGACTACGCCAGCGACGATACCGGCCATTACCGTCATGGTAAGACTCAGTAAGCCAGTAATAAGTGGAATATGTTTGGGCGTACGCTGCTTAATTACTGGCGCCGCTAAAGTATTAGCAAAACCTATAGCTAAAGTTAGTACTATAGTTCCACTCAAAAATCCGATCCAAGTGGGAATGACAGAGCGAATAATCATCCCTAGAGTCAGCAGCACAATCATGGTAATCAGCGTGTTTTCAAGGCCAAAACGCTTACCAATAGAAGGGGCAACCAGAGCACCTAGCGCAAAACCCAACATCGGTACGGCACCCAGCCAGCCGATTTGAGTTTCGGAGATATTTAGTGCATTTTGTACTACGGGTGCAATAGAGCCAAGCGCCACGATAGGCGCGCGCATATTAGTGGCGAGTAAAATCATCGCACATAGCACTAGCCAAAAAGTAAAGCGCGAAGAAGGCAGCTTAAAGTTGGAGGAAGAATCCGTTTGAGACTGTAAGTTTGGAGAGGTAGGCATAGCAGCACGACTATTATTTAGAATAAGAAAAAAGACACGTCATGAAACAGCGCCGAGGAATCGTCGCCTGTAAAATAACACCAGAAGAATCTCACTGAGAAGGCAAGTTAGGTGATAATACCATTCACAAAGACTAGAGTATAGTCAGATGACCACAAAAATGTTATAAAATAAATCAATTAAACGATTACCAG
>NZ_RRYW01000011.1 GCF_014861365.1 Psychrobacter sp. FME6 | reverse complement strand
GAGTGCCATCGATAAAGACCCATTCAAGGTCTGCGTCCTTGATCAGTAACGTAAAAAGCGCAATCAGCTTATTACTGCGAGACCAGCGCTGGTAAGCTTTATAGATGGTATTGGGCTTGCCAAAGTACGCTGGTAAGTCACGCCAAGGGCAACCAACGCGCATCCGATACAACACACCTTCAACCGTATTTCTAAGATTTCCTTTGTCATAGATATTCAACTCTAGTAAGATAGGTCTTAGTCTTGTCCAGTGTTCATCTTTGAGCATTGTGCGAGGCATAGCGAACGATATCTTTTTTGTGTGAGAACTTAAAGATTAACCGTTCGCTATTTTTTTTGCCATCAATTTGTCGCCAATGTTCAACACGCCCTAGTTATTAGAATCAGTAATCAGATATCGTTTCACTAGATATATTCATACTTACTAATATACAGCAAAAAGGCCTTCAAAGAAATCTTTGAAGGCTTCAAAATAGCATAAATTCGACCTATTTCGACCGTTAAAAAAGGATATCTACAATCGAACTAAATCTAGTAATGCGGTAGTAAGCTTTGGTAGTGTTTAATTACTTAAATGAAGTGCACAGTTAGTCGTACTTAAATATCATTAATATAACACTACCATCAACGTTATCTACCTTTTATATAAATCATGATACACGGTTCCAAGCATCACGTGATGCTCTACGCGCATCATTCCATTCCATACGTGACTCACCTTTCACTTCATGCCAAGAGCGCTCTAAGTCCGCTTCATGGTCTTCAAAACGTGCATCTGCAGGATAACGCGCGCGATTGGCATACCCTACTGCATAAGCTGGATGTAAATCACGGTCAAAGTCGTAACCTTCTTTGTAGTAATCAGCGTTGGCATACTCTGCACGCCAGTAAGCTTCTTCACGTGTCGGATCGATTGCTTCTGCGGCTGCATGACCTGCGCCGCCGCCAACGATAGCACCAATAGCACCACCAATTAATGTACCTAATGGGCCTGCCATGGTACCAATAGCCGCACCTGCCGCTGCACCGCCTACACCGCCTATACCTGTGCCTACTGGGTGTGAGCCTGGCTCACCTGTGATCACGTCAGCATTCAAATCTTTTTTCGATTCTTTAGTCATGTGCTTCACAGCGCCACGATCAATAGCATCATGGTCTTCTATGATATTGTCCTCTTCATGTCTGATTACTCTATTGTCGATCGTATGATCACTACCCGTTGCTCGACGTTCGTTATCATCAATAATTCGCTCTTTATCACCTGCTTCAAGGTAGTCATCAGTAATGACACGATTTTCAGGGTCTGTAACGCGGCCATCGTTATTCATAATATTATCCTTAAATTATTTTTTATATATTAAATTTATTGAGTACTAGCCTTTTAACTTAACGCCAAGTTATCAAGTTCTACAAATAGTAAGCGTTAAAAACCAGCGGTCTTGTTTAAGTCATCTAAAGTATAGAAATTTGTAGGTACTGACCGATAGACCGGTTATGTAAACTGTGTCCAAATTACGACTGTCTTGCGTTACAGCTTGTATTTGTATAACGATTTTGTAAGGTAGCACCACATTTTAAGTAATTTTTAATTGTTTTGTTACACTGATTTAATGTAATTGCTCACCCATTTATATCACTTTCAATGCTCTATCGATGGCTTGTTGCCACTTATTAAGATGTTGCTCACGGATATCGGCAGACATTGTAGGCTCGAAAATCCGGTCAACTTGCCATGACGCTTTCATGGTTGCTTCATCGTATAAGCCGGTTTTCAAACCTGCCAATAACGCGGCACCTTTAGCTGTAATCTCTGTATCTCTAGGGCGCAGCACCGGCACATCGAGTAGGTCTGCTTGGAACTGCATGAGCAAGTCATTGTTTGCAGCGCCGCCATCTACTCTGAGCTCGGTGAGTGGATGCGGACTGTCTTTTTGCATGGCAATAAGCACATCATAAGTTTGGTACGCCACAGCCTCTAGTGCTGCTCGGGCAATGTGAGCTTTGGTTGTACCGCGGCTCATACCTGTAATACTGGCGCTGATATCCGAACGCCAGTAAGGCGCACCCAGACCTGTAAATGCCGGCAGCATGACCACACCCTCACTGCTATCAACTTGCCGCGCTAACTCTTCGATTTCACTACTTTTTTGAATCATTCCTAGATTATCACGCAACCATTGAACGATGGCTCCTGCCATAAACACACTCCCCTCCAAGGCATAAGTAACTTCCTTTTTTGGTGGCTGTAGCATACGCTTTCCTGATTGTACAATTTGCTCAAACGATAGATTTTCTTGGCGCGTTGGCGCTGATTTTCGTTGCCATGCGATGGTCGTCAATAACTTATGTTCGCTAAGTTTAGGGGTCTGACCAATATTCATCAGCATGAAGCAACCTGTACCATACGTATTCTTTGCCATGCCAGCATCGAGGCAGCCTTGTCCAAACAATGCCGCTTGCTGGTCACCCAATACCGCATGAATGGGGATTTGCTTGGCAAACAGTCCTTTTTTGGTTTTGCCAAAGTCGCCGTCAGAGGGCAACACATTAGGTAAAATATTCATAGGTATCGCAAAACGAGCGCACAGCTCCTCTGACCATGCCAGCTTGTGTATATCATATAATAAGGTACGAGAAGCATTGGTCACATCGATGACATGCTCGCCGCCTGTTAGCTTATATATAAGCCAACTATCTATAGTGCCAACCGCTATCTCACCCTTGTTGGCGCGCACGCTCAGTTTGGGATCATTTTCTAAAAACCAAGCGATTTTACTGGCACTAAAGTACGGGTCTAGGCGCAGACCTGTGATACGTTGCACTTCGCTTGCCATATCATCGTGATTATTGTCGCGGGCTTTGGTAGCCCCAGTAATACTTTCAGCAGCGAGCGTTTTACAATAGCTGGCGGTACGTCTGTCTTGCCAAATAATAGCAGGTGCCAGCGGCTTGCCTGTTTGCTTATCCCAAATAACAATAGACTCACGCTGATTGGTAATCGCAATACCACTGACATCGGTCGCAAGCAGTCCCGCCTGATTAATCACATCATGGGCACAGCTTATTTGTGTTTGCCAAATTTGCTGGGCATCTTGCTCAACGAAGCCTGCTTGTGGAGTTTTTAACGTTGTGGGTTGCTGCGCTATTTTAATTGGACGGGCGTGGTCATCGTATAGTATCGCTCGACTCGACGTCGTCCCTTGATCTAATGCCAAAATATATCCTGCCATCGCTCACATCCTATCTTGTTTTATTTACTTTTATAGCATACAACAGTCTTATCTATGGCTCATGAACCATCGTGTAATGAAAGGCTCAGACCTAAAAGCAATTCAATCTCGAGCCTTTGATATAGGCAGTACTAAATAAAATCGATACGTTGGCAGTTTGGTTGGTAACCACGTACTACTGTTATAAATGAGGTTATTATTTGATATAAAAATAGTTAGCTAACATAAAAACAATGTCGACACAACGTAAAACAAGCAAATACTGAGCATTGACCCGTCACCATTGTGGCACTACAGTGTATACTTTGTTATCAATAATGTATTTTTAGTGTCTGTTAATCGTTTATAATATGGCCCTCGCTTTATCAGTGGCAGCTTATAACAACCACCGATGTTAATAATTAGGGCCTGTTCTTATGTCAACGATGGGTATTTTCGACACTTATTCTGTTTGATACTCAGCGTGACGGATAACAGACTTCTTTACTGTGCTGACTTTAAATACTTTGCATTCTAATTAATGGCTTATGTGACTTATGAAATTTGCTTTATCGACTCTGTCTACTGCTGTGCTGACGATTACGTTCATGAGCTTAACGATAGCACCCTTCGCAAGTGCTAACGATAATACGATTAAATCACAAAATGCGCTGACAGCAGACAATGTGACACAGATTGTCGATGCCAATCATCAAAATTACAGTCAAAATGACAGTCAAAAAATTGGCACTCAAGACAGCCCAACTGTTACAACTATTGAGAGCGAAAACGCTGAGCGACAGCCTGACTTGAGTACTCTTATCGATCCCATCACTCACAAAAGTATTGATAACAGTTATCCGTTAGAAGTGTCTAGCTTGTTAAGTCTTGAACAAGCGCAAAATGTTTTATTGCAAGTGTCACCAAAAATCGCCGCCAATCAAGCAGCGATTGCCTCTAGTGAGTTTGAAACTGACGCCCTCAAAACCATAGACAATCCGCTAGTATTCGCTCAAGTATCGGCCAATGCCTACAACTTAGACACGGATATCGATTTATCGACGCTCAAAAACGGCATCGTCAACGACATTAATAATAATGTTGATAGCGTCATTCCTCCTATTCCAGAGTTACCTAATTTCGGTGAACTGGTCGGTGATCGCCTACCAGACTCTTACAATTTAAAGCATTCAGGATCAACAACTGGCGCAGGACTTGGCGTGGTTTGGCCTATTTATACCGCTGGACGCACGACTGCTTTGACAGGCGCCTCTAATGCCCGTACCCAAGAAGCCGTCGCCGACAGTATCTTAGATAAAAACGAGCTTTATAACACCTTGATTGAACGTTACTTTAAGGCACAGTTGGCCATCATTGCCGCCTATTTACGCGACGATGCCTATGATACCTTGCAGCAGACCGACCATATGGCGCAGCGGCTTTTTGAAGAAGGTTTTATCTCCCGTGTTGATCGCTTAGAAGCAAAATCCGCCCTTGCCGATGCAAAAAGCGAGTCGGTCAATGCCAATAACGATGCACGCCTCGCAATGATAGCTTTACAGCGTCTATTGCGTACTGAGTATCGCATCAAACCCTCGACGCCGCTATTTGTTTCCAGCCGCCCTCTACCAGATGTGAATTACTTTCAGGACTTGGCACTCACCAATCATCCCGGTCTACAAAAAGTCGCCGCCAAACGTGCTCAGGCTCAGCAGTTACATGCGCTATCAGATACAGGTTACAAACCTACTGTCATGTTATACGGCTATGGACAAGTTGAAAAAGACCCCAGCTGGGTAGCAGGCATATCTGCAAGCTGGAAGCTGTGGGGCGGACTCGATAAAACGGCCTCACTAGCATCGAGTAATGCCAAGGTACGTCAAGCCGATTTGTCTGAAATTGAAGTTAGTGACAACTTATTATTGCTGGTCGAGAAAAACTGGCACGATGTAAACAATGCCCAATCTCGTTATCAGGCATTACAAAGTAACGTGGATTTGGCTGCTGAAGTATTACGTTTGCGTCGTTTGGGGCTTCAAGAAGGCGTTAATACGCCAATCGAGGTCGTCCAAGCACAAACGCAGTCGCTCAAAGCGCGCACCGAACAAGCGCAAGCGGCGAATACTTATGTACAGTCACTCGCCGCCCTCATGCAAAGCTGCGGCACACCGCTCGCCTTTAATACTTATCTCAATGCTGCGGATATTCAACTACCGACCTTATATGAAAAATAACACAGCTCGTTTATCATTTTAAAAAAATCAGACAACACACGACTTATTTTGCTTATTACCGATTTTATTGCCTTAGGAATCTCACTGTCATGACTGAATCTAGCAACGAATCAGACGACGCACGTAAATTAAACGACTCAGACCAATCATTAGAATCGGGTAATACTGATAATGAGCAGTTGTCTACTGATCCTGTGGTCAATACAACCGATATTGAGCCAGAGCAAACAGTGCCCAGTTATAAGCGCAATCCAGCAAAAACTGACAAGCCTGCGAAGATTAAAAAGATGGTTTTGGTACTGGTGGCTCTAATCGTCTTGGGCTTCATTGCTTATGGTCTATATAAAAGTAACCAACATAGCGAGCCTAAAGTAGTTACTTTGCAAGGACAGATGCAAATGCAGCAAACGTCTATCGGGGCAAAAGTTCCAGGGCGTATTGCACAAATTCTGGTCAAAGAAGGTGAGGCAGTGACAATTGGCCAGCAACTGATCGAGATGGACTCGCCTGAGATTAACGCCAAGATCAATCAAGCACGTGCCGGTAAACAAATGGCACAAAGCCAGCTCGATAAAGCAGAAAACGGTGCCCGCCCACAAGAAATTGCCCAAGCAAAAGCGGCGTGGCAAGCCAATAAAGCGGCGTCTGATTTGGCCGAAAACACCTATCAGCGGGTCAATCGTCTGTACGAAGAAGGCCTAATGGCACGGCAAAAACGCGATGAGGCCTATGCGCAGTATCAAGCCACACAAGACCAGACTGAAGCCGCTCGGTTACAGTATGATTTGGCGAAAGAAGGTGCTCGCAGTGAAGATAAGTCTGCAGCAACCGCACAAGTAGCCCAAGTCGATGCCAAGCTCGAAGAGGCGCTGGTCGCAAAAGAAGAAGCCAACCTAAGAAGCCCTATTGCTGGTATCGTGGACAATGTTATTGTCAGCGCTGGAGAAGTGATTGGTCAAGGCGTCCCTCTGCTTACTTTGGTCAATACCGATGAACAATGGGTAGTGTTAAACGTCACTGAAACGCACCTTAATCAATTTGCGATTGGTCAACGATTTATGGGCACTATCCCTGCTTTATCGTCACCTGAGAAACCTTATACCAAGCAGTTTACGGTATATGCTACCTCGACGTTATCTGACTTTGCCACTTGGCGCCCGACCAATAATGACGATGGTTTTGATGTTCGCACCTTTGAGATTAAAGCGCGACCAACCTCTCCCGATAGGCGGATTCGCTCGGGTATGAGCGTGGTTGTACGTCTCAATTCAACCCCTGTTAATCAGACCCAAGAGTAAGCCATGCGCCTGATTAGACTAGGTGAAGCATTTGTACGTAGTGCTGCCTACGAGCGTCGTTTTTTAGCCAAAAATCCTTGGGATTTTAGCATGGTGGTTTGGATACCATTCCTCACCGTGCTATTGATTTGGTGGATTTTTTCACAAATACAAATCACAGATTTGCCCATTGGAGTCATTGATAATGATCGGGGTCCTGTCGCCAATACCGCTGTGCGTTATTTGGAAGCCAATCCTAACCTAACCGTCAAACAGCTTTATCACTCGCCAGCTGCTGCAGAATCCGCTATCTTGCAACGTGATATCTATGCCGTGGTGATTATTCCCGAGGATTTCTCTCGCAATATCTCCTCAAGTAAGCCTTCGCCTATCGTGCTGCAAGTAAACGCTCAATACGGCACCCACTCAGGCATCATTCAAACCAGTGTTCAATCAGTTATCGCAACGCTATCAGCCGGTGTGGAGATACAACGTCTGGTGAAGCAAGGAATGGCGCCATCCCAAGCGGCGATTAATTACTCACCTGTCGGCATTCAGCGCATCAGTTTGTTTAATGCAGCCACCGATTACCAGCAGTTTTTGGCATCGACCGTCATTCCTGCCCTGTTACATATTTTGGCAATGGTCATTGGAGCCACGACGATTGGGCGTGAATTACGAGATAAGCGAATCGGTCGTTGGTACGACTTTATTGATACTGGTCGCCCTGATTTAGCACAGATTGAAGAAAATAAAGCAGCTGTTCTAGGGGATGGAAACGTCCAAAGTAATGACAATAAACCCCCAATACCTATTAAAGATGTCAAATCTAGACAAGTCAGCACTCTCGTGTTATTAAGTGGTTTGTTGGGTAAGTATTTTTGGCCAACATTGGCTTACAGTATATGGTCAATACTGGCACTGTGGCTTGCAGCTCCGCAGCAAATAGTGGCTATCAGCTCCCTCATTGCCACTTATTTCGGTCTTGTATTACTGATGATGTTGTCATTTTGGCTTGGCGCTATCTTTACTTTGACCTCGTTCTCGTTGCGTATGGGCCTGTCAGCTACTGGTTTTATTTCAGCGCCTTCTTATGCATTTGCTGGGGTCACTTTTCCTTATATCGCTATCAGCGACAGCGCCAAGCATTGGTCGGACGCCCTACCGCTCACCCATTATTTGAAGCTACATATTGCCCAGTTACAAATGCAAGCACCTGTTGCCATCTCACTACCAATTGTCTACGGGCTTACTATAGCGACGCTTATCACTATGTACCTTACCGCCTTACTGAGTAAACGCGCGCTGGCGCATCCTGAACGCTGGGGAGCACGCTAATGTCATCATCAAAAGATAAGTTATCTACTACCACCTCAGATTCAAAAAAGGCCCCTTCAACTCAAGGATTTTTAGGCAGCTTTTTTCAAACGATTAAAGACATATTTTCTGATAAAGGCGTATTACTACTATTAATGATTGCGCCTATTATCTATGGCTTCTTTTATCCTTGGCCGTATTCTACCGAAGTCGTGAATCATGTGCCTGTCGGTATTATCGATAAAGACAATAGTAACTTATCGCAAACCATCGTCCGTTATGCCAACGCAAGCCCGCAGCTGGATACGCAGCGCTTTTTGAATGAGCAAGAAGCCAAAGAAGCTATGTGGGCTGATGAAATCGCGGGCTATATGATTGTCCCTAGTGGGCTTGAGCAGCAAGTACAATCTGGAAAAGCTGCTAGCGTCAGCGTGCTTGGCAATGGTGGTTATTTTCTGTTAAATAAAAACGTACAACTGGGGTTTTTACAGGCCGTTAGTACCGTATCAGCCGGTATCGAAGTTAAGAAAAGCGTCGCGCAAGGGGCTTATTCAGCGACCGCAGCAGCCAACACCCAAGCGGTGCCATTAAAGATTGTTCCTTTATACAATCAGACGGAAGGCTACGGCGCTTATGTCGTGCCCGCGGTGTCTATTCTTATTTTGCAGCAAACCCTTTTGATGTCGACGGCAATGCTGATTGGCACGTGGTATGAGCAACGTCGCCATAGAACCAGTATTCGCGGCTGGCTTGGCCGTATTGCTGCGCTAAGTATGCTTAGCTTTGTGGTTGGCTGCTTTTATTATGGCTGGGCGTTCGAGCTGCACCATTATCCACGCGGACAAAACATGCTTGGCAGTCTATTATTTCTACTGCTATTTTGTCCGACAGTAGCGACACTCGGTTGCGTATTGGGGCTTTGGTTTCGTCAGCGTGAGCGCAGTATGCAAATCTTAATTTTTAGCTCACTACCAATGTTTTTTGTTAGTGGTTATCCGTGGCCGGCCAATCAACTTCCAGAGTTTTTGCAAGTCATACGTTGGTTAATACCAACAACGCCTGGTATCAACACTTCTGTCCAGCTCAATCAAATGGGCGCGAGTGTTACGCAAGTGGCGACAGGTTTTTATGCGCTTGCCGCGTTATGGCTACTTTACTTTATATTACTGCTATTGTTTCGCAGATTGACTTCACATAACAAAACAGCATAATCAAAGACAATCGAAACATCGAAATATTAAGGTATTGAAGCAAAAGTATTGAAGTAAAAAAAGCGCCTGCAATATTTGCAGACGCTTTTTTATTCACTAACTTTCAGCTTTTTAATGTTTAGAACACACGATTCAGACCATTCAATGCTGCTACGCGATACGCTTCTGCCATCGTTGGATAGTTAAAGGTCGTATTCACAAAATACTCAAGCGTCGCATTACACTTCATTACCGCTTGGCCAATATGAATAATCTCTGAGGCATGGTTGCCGTAACAATGAATGCCTAGAATCTCCAATGTATCGCGATGGAATAATATTTTTAGAACGCCCGAGCGTTCACCAATAATCTGCGCCCGTGCTAGGTGCTTAAAGAACGCCTGACCCACTTCATAAGGGACCTTTTCATCCGTCAGCTCTTGCTCAGTCTTACCAATGCTGGAGATTTCAGGAATCGTATAAATACCAGTCGGTACGCTTGATACTGGCTCGGCATCACTATCACCCACCATAAAGGCGGCAGCACAGCGACCTTGATCATAAGCAGCAGAAGCCAGCGACGGCCAACCGATAACATCACCCGCAGCATAAATATTTTTAATCTCAGTACAATAAGTATCATCGACTTTGAGCTGACCACGGCTATTGGCTTCAAGCCCGATGGCTTCTAAATTTAACCCTTCGGTGTTACCTGAGCGACCATTCGACCAAAGGATGGCATCAGACTTGATGCGCTTACCGCTCTTTAAATGCAGAACGACATAATCATCATGGGTCTCAAGATGGTCAATCTCTTCATTACTGCGGATAAGCACACCGAACTGTCTAAAGTCATGGGCGATAGCATCACTGATTTCACTATCTAAGTAGCTTAGTAGCTGGTTTTGGTTATTGATCAAATCAACTTTATAACCAAGACCGGTAAAGATAGAAGCGTACTCACAACCAATCACCCCAGCACCATAAATAATAATCTTTTTGACGATATAATCCATTTGTAGGATTTTATCAGAGTCAAAAACACGCGGATGATTAAAGTCTAAGATTTCAGGGCGGTATGGGCGGCTACCGACGGTGACAATGGCTTTATTAAAAGTAATTTGTTCAAAGACATTTTCATCGGTTTCGATACGTAAAGTATGCGCATCGACAAAACTTGCCCAACCTTGGATAACTTCGATACGGTTACGCTCATAAAAACGTTTATGCGTACCGACTTGATTGCGAATAACTTTTCGTGCATTGGCCAGCACTTTGTTTAGAGGAACCTGTTTATACTCCATCGCATTGGCAAACATAGGATCACGGCGAAAGTTAATCAAGTTAAATACCGATTGGCGTAGTGCTTTACTCGGGATAGTGCCCACATGAGTAGAGTTACCACCAACTTGATCTCGCGGATCAATGACCACCACTCTTTTACCCGATTTGGTCAACTTCATGGCAGCCGCTTCACCAGCAGGGCCTGCACCTAGGACAACCGCATCATACTCATACTCATGGTCATCGCTTTTTAAACGGCGCGAGTCCTTGGCAAAACCAGATTTGATATCGATTCGCGTATCATCAAGTGGATTAATAAGATCAGGATGATACAGGGCATCGTCTTTGATTTGTTCGTGGGTTTGCTCAATATTTTGTTTTTTGTTTTTGCCTTCGGTGTGCTCGGGATTGGGCACGTGACCGCTTTCTTTATTCGATACTTCGGTATGAGTGTCTTTCCCGATATCATTGGTCGCGTCGCTTGGTTTTTTACTTCCCATCGTGTCCTCTTTATATTTACTTATTTATTTGATATTTAGACTATGCATGACACACTATTTTCATGAGTCAAGACTACAGTACTAAGGCGTGCCTACCATACGTTGTGATAGTATGTTTTGCAATGTCCAATGCCCGGTCAGGCTTTTCTTTCCTTCATCAATCTGCGGGCGGGCACTAATGATGTATTCTGTGCCAAGGCTGGGTTCGAAATCATCGACCCAGTCATAAGGAACCTGGAACACGCTGCCATTTTTGCTTGATTTGGCAAGCAAGCACTGCATCGGTAATGCCGATGCACAGGCAACACGATTGGGCATAATCGTTAGTGTTTGTGCTTCACCCAAGACGATAGTTGGAATATAACGTGGTTCAGCTACTGGCTCACGCGCAAAAGGTGACGTCTGGCAGGCACTAAGTAAGCCGACCGCACTCAGTAAACTGGCCATCAATAAAGGTGTCTTGCTAGACGAATAGGATAAACTCATAATATTCTCTATATGGTAATGAGAGGGTATTGAATAACGGGCATCAATAATTTTTTGTTAAGTGGGGCTGGTTTTTACACTCAAACTTTATCAACCAATACGGCGTTTGAGACCTGTCATTTGTAGGATACGAGTGGCAATCTCTTCAACAGACATCTCAGACACGTCTAAGCTTGGAATACCATGGGTAATATAAATCCCTTGTATCGCTCGCTGCTCTTGCTGACATTGCTGATAGCTCGAATAACGACTGCCCGCACGGCGTTCTTGGCGGATTTTTACCAAGCGATCGGTATCGATGAGCAAACCAAACAGCTTGTCCTTGTGCTCGCGTAACGCATTTGGTAGCTGATTGTCGTACAAATCATCTTCGGTCAGCGGGTAATTGGCTGCTCGAATTCCAAACTGTAAAGCTAAGTATAGTGACGTCGGTGTTTTACCCGAACGAGACACCCCAACCAGTATGATATCGGCGGCATTATAATGACGCGTGCGCGCACCATCGTCGTTGTCTAGCGCAAAATGTACCGCATCAATACGCTCTTTATAAGTCTCAGAATCGACATCATCGTGTGCATGACCGGAATGTCCATCCGGCTCTACGCCAGTCTCTTCAGCGACGCGCCCTATCAGTCCTTCATACATGTCTAGGTTACAGCCGTGCGCAGAATTGATTTTTTGACGAATTTCAGGGCTAACAATCGTATCAAATACCAAAGGTAGCAACCCGTCTCTTTGATAGGCCATATTGATTTGTTCGACGGCATCTTCGGCGCGCTCTAAGCTATCGACATAAGGTAGCACTCGCGTCTCAAAAGGCACCGAGGCAAACTGACTCAAAATAGCACGACCCAGTGTCTCAGCAGTAATCGCTGTCCCATCTGAGATAAAAAATGCCGTTCTGATGGCTTGTGAGCTGTCTAAGTTTAGCGCATGGCGGTTTTGAATGGTAGGTTTCACTTGTTCAGCGGGATTGCTTGAGTACATAACTTTGACACCTCGATTAAAAACACAATAGTAATCTTTATTTAGCTTTTATTATTCATTCATTTTAGACTCATTTTCCACTTTATATAAGTCTGATATTGAACATCTATACAGCGACAAGCGCCTATTATTCATGCTCACATTATACGCACAATAGCGGCCCAATAGAAATTAATGTTACAGGCGTACACTTAGTAAAGACAACATTACAATCAGTATTGAAACCAATATTATTTTTAGTCTGGTCATAGCAATTGACGATAATAATCCTGCACTTTTATCATTAATGTTTATCTTAATTCAGCATAATTTGTCCTATATGTTATTTGCTATATATAGCTATAGTAGATTCATTGTAAAAACCATACAGGGCTATTGGCTATATTTTTTCAGCCTTTGTCACGCTGATAAGTAGCAAGTAAGAAAAATTTATGCCAATAGAATACTATTTTGGAATATAGCTCCTTTATAGTAAAACATAGCTCTTTATAGTAAATTGATACTATTTAGCTGTTTTATGATAAAGCGGGCTTATCACTATCAGCCAACGTCATATTGGCTTTTATTAGCATTGAACCAACCCTTAAAAATTTATAATTTGGCATATCCTGCGTAAATTATGTAGCAAAGCCCACAATTTGTATCTTTTTGACAAATACTTTGGTTCTAACCCTCGAAATTCTTAAAATATAGGGGTATAATCCACCATTATAATCTTTACTAAATAACCTTATTTTCTGGAGTTATCATGGCAGCGCAATCTACAGCACTTGTAATCAATCTTGATCAGCTAGGAAAAAACGACATTGATATGGTCGGTGGTAAGAATGCCTCGCTTGGCGAGATGATCAGCCATCTATCTGATTTGGGCGTTAGCGTTCCAGGCGGCTTTGCCACCACTTCAAATGCGTTCAACCGCTTTTTGACAGAAACAGGCTTGCTTGAAAAAATCAACAACGAGCTAAAAACATTAGACGTCAATGATGTTAACAAGCTGGCTGCTACGGGTAAAAAAATTCGTACGTGGATTATTGAGCAAGAGCTGCCAAAAGACCTTGAGCAAGAAGTGCGTCAGTCATTTGAAACCATGAGCGGCGGCGAAGATATCGCCGTTGCTGTGCGTTCGTCTGCGACTGCTGAAGATTTGCCAGATGCTTCATTTGCCGGTCAGCAAGAAACTTATCTGAACATTCGTGGTATTGATAATGTCCTACTTGCGATTAAAGAAGTCTTTGCTTCTTTATATAATGACCGTGCCATCTCTTATCGTGTACATAAAGGCTTTGAGCACGAAGGCGTTGCCCTATCTGCTGCTGTACAACGTATGGTTCGCTCAGAAACTGGCGCCGCTGGTGTGATGTTCACCTTAGATACAGAAAGTGGTTTTGACCAAGTGGTCTTTATCACTTCAAGCTATGGTTTGGGCGAGATGGTCGTACAAGGCGCGGTAAACCCTGACGAATTCTATATCTCCAAAAGATTACTTGAAAATGGCAAACCTGCGGTCATTCGCCGTAACCTCGGTAGCAAACATAAGAAAATGATTTATGGTGATGAAGGCAGCACCACTAAATCCGTAACAATCGTTGATGTCGAAAAACAAGAGCGTATGCAGTTCTCTCTATCTACTGAAGAGCTGAACTCACTTGCCAAGCAAGCGATGACGATTGAGAAGCATTATGGTCAAGCGATGGACATCGAATGGGCAAAAGACGGCGATAGCGGTGAAATCTTTATCGTCCAAGCCCGTCCTGAAACCGTTAAGAGCCGTCAAGACAGCAACGTAATGGAACGCTACATCATCGACACCACTGGTGCCAAAGTATTGTGCGAAGGTCGCTCAATTGGTCAGCGCATCGGCTCAGGTAAAGTACGTATCGTTAGCAACCTAAACGAGATGGACAAAGTAGAAGAAGGCGACGTACTGGTATCAGACATGACCGATCCTGATTGGGAACCAGTCATGAAACGTGCTTCTGCTATTATTACCAACCGTGGTGGACGTACGTGTCACGCAGCGATTATCGCCCGTGAACTTGGCGTACCAGCCATCGTTGGTTGTGGTAATGCCACTGAGTTATTGGTTGACGGTCAAGACGTAACTGCTTCTTGTGCCGAAGGTGATACTGGCTTCATCTATGAAAGTCAGATTGATTTTGAAGTACAGACCAACTCTGTTGAGTCTATGCCAGAGCTTGCCTTTAAAGTCATGATGAACGTCGGTAACCCAGACCGTGCCTTCTCATTTACCCAAATGCCAAACGAAGGTATCGGTCTTGCACGTCTTGAATTTATCATCAACCGTATGATTGGTGTGCATCCAAAAGCCTTGCTCAACATGAACAGCTTACCACGTGAAATCTCACAAGCAATCAATGAGCGTATCGCAGGTTATGCCTCACCGGTTGACTTCTATGTCGATAAATTGGTCGAAGGCATCTCAACCCTAGCCGTCGCTTTTATGGATCAGCCAGTTATCGTTCGTATGTCAGACTTTAAATCAAACGAATATGCCAACCTTTTAGGTGGTAAACTGTACGAGCCATCAGAAGAAAACCCAATGCTTGGTTTCCGTGGTGCTAGCCGTTATGTTTCTGATAATTTCCGTGACTGCTTTGAGCTTGAGTGTAAAGCCCTTAAGCGTGTCCGTGATGAAATGGGCTTGACCAACGTCGAGATTATGATTCCATTCGTCCGTACCGTTGGTGAAGCAGCTGAAGTCATCGAACTGTTGGCAAAAAATGGCCTAAAACGTGGCGAGAACGGTCTACGCGTCATCATGATGTGTGAGCTACCAACCAATGCGTTACTAGCAGAAGAATTCCTAGAGCACTTCGATGGTTTCTCAATCGGTTCAAACGACTTGACTCAGCTAACACTAGGTCTTGACCGTGACTCAGGTATCGTCTCACATCTATTTGATGAGCGTGATCCTGCCGTTAAGAAGCTATTGTCTATGGCTATTGAGGCTTGTAACAAAGCTGGTAAATACATCGGTATTTGTGGTCAGGGTCCATCAGATCATCCAGACCTTGCTTACTGGCTCATGGAACAAGGCATCAACTCAGTGTCATTGAACCCTGACTCAGTACTTGATACTTGGTTCTTCTTAGCAGGTGAAGAGACCAAATAAGCCGTAACGTTAAGTCACAACGTTAATTCACACCGGCATTTAAGATACAACTATAGCAGGGTCTATTTGAAAAATATTAAATAGGCCCTAATATTATGTATTATAAATAATGACTTAAAGACAGTTTTTAAGAGACAGTTTTTAAAAAACAGTGACTTGAGATATGACTAACTATGCAGGCAATTATGCAGATTTTCCTTGCTCGAAATAACGTACAGGCTGGTCCATACAATTTGGAGCAGCTCAACATCATGTTGGCATCTGGCGAAGTGTTGCTCGATGATTTGATCTGGCATGACGGCTTAGACCAATGGCAACGTGTAGGTAACTTGACCAACAATCAAACAGTATATAGGCCTACTAACACTAGCAACCCTGAGGTCAATGACTCTATTATCAATAACGTCACGGTCTTTCCTGAAGATAATGTCAGCAATGACCAAGATGGTAAATCAGTGTCGTTAGACAGATTGTATGGCAAGCCTGAACGCCCAAAAGCGACCGATAAAGATGTGAAAGTCGATATGGTCACCAATCGTCAGCACACGCCGCATAACAATGTGTCATTAAATAAATCTAATGCCAACAAAACGGTCTCTAGTAAAGATAAAGTCGTTGGTAATATGGTGCTTGCCCCAATTATGTCGCGAGTACTTGCGACTGCACTCAATGGTTTATTGTATTTACTGGCTATCTTTCCGCTAGTCATGGCATTAACCAAAATGGACGTCGACTATAGCAAGTTTCAAGATATCCAAAATATGGACGCAGCGTATCAATACTCAATGACGCTGATGGAGAGTCTTCCTAGTAGCATATTGATGATGTCACAAGTGATGGTCTTTGGCCTGTTTGCTCTACAATTGGTATTTATCACTTTGCGTGGTCAATCGCTAGGTAAGCTAATTACGGGTATCCGCGTGGTCGATCAAACCACCCATCGTTTACCCTCTTTTGGTAAACTCATCGGCATGCGTACCTTGCTGTTGTTCATTATTTACAACTTACTGTTCTCATTTACCAGCTTTTTAGGCTTTGTGATCATTGCTATTCATTATTATATGGCATCGAAAAGCCCTGAAAATATTGGTTGGCATGATAAACTGGCTAAAACCTTAGTGGTAAAAGCCGATAGTAGCCAGCTGGTAAAAGAACCAAAAATAAAATAGTTTATCTGTCATTCTGACTATAAATCATACCTTCTAAAATTGTAATAAAAAAGCAGCGTATTCACGTTGCCTTTTTTATTGATAGAAAGCAGTTTATTGCTTTTATATTTTATTAGCAGTGGCTTAGCGATTAACCTTTGTGTTAATGAATGAGTACTGTTATAATACGGCGCTTTATAAACTAAGCTTATTCTTCATTATTTTTATCCTATTTAATGAGTATTGGGTTTACTTTATAAATCTCCTTGCTATTAACATAGGGTTAATAGCTACTAATCCGTAAGGAGTCATAATGCGACATTACGAACTGGTGTTACTTGTACACCCAGACCAAAGCGACCAAGTGGTCGGCATGGTTGAGCGCTACATCAAGTTAGTTCAAGACAACAACGGTGTTATCCATCGTTTAGAAGATTGGGGCCGTCGTCAGTTGGCTTACCCGATCAACAAGATTCACAAAGCTCATTACGTTCTTTTCAACATTGAAACTGACGGTGAAACTTTAGCTGAACTTGAAGAATTATTCCGTTATAACGACGCGATCATTCGTAGTCTAGTTATGCGCCGTGACGAAGCTGTCACTGAAGAGTCGCAGTTAGCCAAGAATGCCGATGAAAAACGCGCACGCAAAGCAACTACTCGTCGTCCAGACAATCGTGAAAACGACGACAACGACAACAGTGAAGACTAATTAAAGGAGAATACTCATGGCACGTTTCTATCGCCGTCGCAAATTCTGCCGTTTCACTGCTGAAGGCATCACTCACATCGATTATAAAGATGTTGAATTGCTAAAACAGTACATCAGTGATAATGGTAAAATCGTACCAAGCCGCATTACCGGTACATCTACTAAATATCAGCGTCAACTGGCCACTGCTATCAAGCAAGCTCGTTACCTTTCGCTACTTCCGTATACTGACAACCATCAGTAATTTAACCGTTAACTAGGAATGACTCATGCAAATTATTTTGTTACAGCGTATCGTCAACCTTGGTAAACTCGGTGAAACTGTCGATGTGAAACCAGGTTACGGTCGTAACTTTCTTATCCCTCAGGGCAAAGCGCTACCTGCTACTGCAGCTAACATTGAAAAGTTCGAAGCACGTCGTGCCGAGCTTGAAGCTGAAGAAGCAAAAGAAGTAAGCGTTGCTCAAGAACGTGCCGATGCATTGACTGACGTTAATGTTATTATGCGCGCTAAATCAGGTGACGAAGGCAAGCTATTCGGCTCTATCGGTACTCGCGATATCGCTGAAGCATTGACGAACTCAGGTCTAGAAGTTGACCGTGCTGAAATCAAGCTACCTGAAGGTACTTTACGTCAAATTGGCGAATACAATGTTGATATTCAGCTACACCATGACGTTACCGCTAGCATCTTAGTAACCATTCTTTCAGAAGATGGTGATAACGAAGATTCAGCAGAAGAAGAAGTTGAAGACGACAACGAAGACTATTCAGAAGAGTAATTTTTGAATATCTAGAAGTAGTCTAAAAAAACCAGTAACGTCATGTTGCTGGTTTTTTTATATCTATAATTTGACAAATACTCTACCCTGTCTCTTAGGAATAGAACGTTTGAATACTATATCCGAAAACCGTTCCTTAACTAATGATTTTAACAGTAAATTGTATAGTGATATATTCCAGCAATAATTTGTAGTAAATGCCTAATAATTCCTATACTTAACAATAAGATACTACCCACAAAGTCGTCTTTATTAACCTAGTTTGAGTTGCTACCCTCCCTGTGTCTAATTTATAGATTCTTATTTTTTGATTTCTTATTTTTTGATAACGACAGGGTACGACAACATGATAAACACTGATGATAAACTACTATGTATTCAAGGTAATGATTTTTACTCAAAAGGTGAAATCTATACCGTCGGTAGAATCGTCAATAATAAATACTTCCAGCTATTAACGGGCAGCAATGATGATCACTGGTATGCGACATTAGATAACGAAGGCATTTATGTGAGCTTTGATTCTATGACAGCAGAAGACAGCAAAGCTTGGTTTGATAAGATTGCTTAGATAGTGATTATCTTTAGATACAAACTGTATAGGAGTGTTTTGGAAAAATAGGGTCTTTCGGATTAAAACTCTAGCCGGCTACATGATTGATAATTCACGGGTCGTGGCCACTTATTGGCCAGTTTTGGTACCTCTTGGTCAGCGGCAATCATCTTGGCAGCATTTATCCAACCGGCATGACCGACCATTAAGAGGAATTTATGGTTATGTTCATAGCCACTTTCAGCTACCCTTGCATGCAACCATCGCTCAACACGGTCAAATAATTGCTGCAAACTTTCCCCTTTTGCAGGAGAGAAATTCGCAAAGTTATCGCACCAGTCATCAATTTCTTGTTTTTCAATCTGCGCCCAAGCCTGCCCATCCCAAATACCAAAATCAATCTCCGCAAGCTCCTTTGACACTCGACATTCAAAACCACGTTGCGCCAATATTTGCCCGACTCGTAGTGAGCGCTGTAATGGGCTGACCCAAATAACTTTTGGTAATCGATGCAGGCGTACAAAACGCTGAATTTTATTAGCAAGGCGCTTTAGTTTACGCCTATCAACACTGAGATCTGTCTGTCCGATACAAAACCCTTCGGCAGCAATCGGCTTAGGATGACGCCACATATGAACAATCATTAACTATTCCTATCCTTTTCTAACCTTTAAACCTTATATGAATGACACAATGGCAGCGAGTCCTACATAAATAGCGATTTCACTAAGTTGCTGCGTCGCACCCAACCCATCACCGGTATAACCATCTAAACGCCTACGTAATAATCGCCGCATATAATCTGTCGCTATCAGCGCTAATACTAATGCCAATAGCCATTGAGCAAAGCCGATCTGCTGCACCGTATAGGGAAACATAAACGTGACTAGACCAAGTGCTAATAGCAACCAACCGCTGCTATATAACCCTTGTAATGGCGTTAGCTGCTGCGCCATAGGTTTGGCCTTGGCATGCTCAATCTCACCGCCATAGGGCAGCAAAGTAAGTAAGCTAATACACAACAAGCGTGAAGCAGTGTGTCCAACAATCAAGGCAACGATAGCAACAAATAACGGCATAGAAGCCAATAAGCTGATTTTAATTAATAATGCGGATACTAAACCTAAAACACCATAAGTCCCTAGGCGCGAATCCTTCATAATCTCCAACGTACGCTCGCGAGTTAGACCACCACCCAATCCATCACAACTATCGGCAAGCCCGTCTTCGTGAAAAGCGCCCGTTAATTTAATCCCGAAAGCGGTGCTTATTACCGCTGCAACTAATGGGGTAAATAAGACACTGCCAAGCCAAAATACGCCAGCGCAAAGCAAACCGACGAGCAAACCTACTGCGGGAAAATGGCGACTACTTTCGTGCAACCATTGCGGATTATAATGGGTAAATTGTGGTACTGGCAATCGCGTTAAAAACTGGATAGCAACCAATACTAGGCGCCATTCATATTTTATAAACTCGACAATGGATGGTTTAGGTAAAGGGTTATTTGGCGATGTTGAGTGATTTTTTGATTGTGTCATCAGTTATTTTGTCCGCTAATACCTGCGTCACTAAAACTTGCCATTTCATTGATAATGGCACAAGCCGATTGCAATAGTGGATACGCTAACGCTGCACCGCTACCCTCACCTAAACGCATACCCATATTAAGTAGCGGCTCAGCGTTTAGTAATTTTAATAAATGCCCATGCCCCGGCTCGACAGAATGATGTGCAAATACAGCGTACTGTGCGACACCTGGCGCTAAACGCTCCGCCACTAATAACGCGACGCTGGCAATAAAACCATCGATTAAAAGAATACGTCGTTCACTGGCTGCCTGCACCAGCGCACCTGCCATCATAGCAATCTCTAGCCCGCCCAATGCCGCCAATGCGAGCAATGGTGAGTTTACGTCATGATGACGCTCTAATACTTGCGTCAAAATAGTTGCCTTGTGCTGTAACCCTGCATCGTCAAGACCAGTACCGCGCCCGATACAATCTTCAATGGATAAATCTCCTAATCTCGCCAACAATAAACTCGCCGCTGAGGTGTTACCAATACCCATTTCTCCAACAATCAACAAATTGCCGGGTATATCCTCCACCACTCGCTTACCACTTTCAAGCGCAGCTAAGCATTCATCTTCTGTCATCGCGGGTTCTGTTAGCGCGTCACGACTACCGCGACGGACTTTATAATCAAGCAATTTCGGATGGTTTTTAAAAGTAGAGTTGCCAAAGTCGGCATCTACCCCTGCATCAACGACCTTTAATTCAATATCATGTTGGCGTGCGAGTACATTGATAGCAGCGCCACCCTGCAAAAAGTTAATAACCATCTGCGCAGTAACAGTACTAGGGAACGCTGACGTGCCATGCTTGGTCAAACCATGGTCGGCAGCAAATACTCGGATTTGTGGCTGCTCAATATGCGGTGTGGTGGTGCCTTGAATCATACCCAGTTGCAACGCTAATGTCTCTAAACGTCCTAATGCACCAAGCGGTTTGGTTTTTTGGTCTATGATTTGCTGCAGCTGTTGACGTAAGTCGCTATTTTTTATATTGGGAATAATAGGCGCGATAAATGTGTTCAATGAATAATCCTAAACGTTATAAAAAATAGGCGTCTATGTTAGCAGATTAACCAATTTATGATGATAAGATTAAGCTAATTGAACCACCCTAACCTGAAGATTTGTAGAATATAAAATGAAAATCTTAATCGCTCCCGACTCGTTTAAAGAAAGCTTAGAGGCATTAGACGTTTGTCACGCTATCCAATCTGGATTTAGACAAGTGTTTCCAAATGCTGACTATACTCTATTGCCTATGGCTGATGGCGGCGAAGGCACCTCTGCCGTTTTGTCTTATGTATTGGGTGGGCGCTGGAAAGAGGTGCGCGTCCATGACCCCTTGATGCGACCCATTACCGCAAAGTATTTACTATTACCCGATGCCACAGCAGTGATCGAAATCGCTCAGGCCTGTGGCTTACACCTACTCACTGTAGCAGAGCGCAACCCTGTTATTACCAGCAGTTACGGTGTCGGCGAACTGATTGCTGATGCTTTAGACGAAGGCGCCACACGTATCATTATCGGGTTGGGCGGTAGTGCCACCAATGATGCGGGGCTTGGTATGCTAACGGCATTGGGCATGCAGCTTTTTGATATTTATGATAAGCCACTGGCTCAAGGTGGCGGTGAGCTTATCAAACTACAGCGAATAGATAACCAAAAATTCCATGCAAGTGTGCTTGATACGATGTTTGAGGTGGCGTGTGATGTGACCAACCCATTATGTGGTCCGTTAGGTGCCAGTGTGATATTTGGCCCGCAAAAAGGCGCTGATCCTAAACAAGTCGAGCAATTAGATGCCTCATTAAATCACTTTGCTAGTGTATGTAAGCAACAAGGATATCAGGACAATCAACAAGTAGCTGGTGCTGGTGCAGCAGGTGGTCTTGGCTATGCGCTAATGACTTTTTGCCAAGCGCAGTTGCAATCAGGCTTTGATACGATTGCCGAAGTGACTAACTTAGCGCAGCACATTGCCAACGCGGACTTGGTCATCACCGGCGAAGGCAAACTTGATGCTCAAACCGCGATGGGTAAAGTTGCAGGTGGTATCAGTGAACTTGCTAAAGCCAGTCATACGCCAGTCATTGCTATTTGTGGCAGCGTTGACGGTCTAACACCTACTCAGACTTCCCAGTTCGATGTCGTCGTGCCTAGCATCCAAAAGATAGATAGCATCGATCAGGTTCTAAGTCATGCTTATGAAAATATAGAAACGACTGCTGCCAATATTGCCGCTGCCATGCGCTTGGGTCAAAACATGCGATAGAAAAACAGTCCTTTAAAATACTTGCTGTACGCTATTTTTTATGAGTGCGTGGCTTATAGATATATGGCAAAACAAGCAATCTATCATACTACTGATAAAGCTTGCCCTAGTACGCAAATGACTATTTACAGTGCTGCTTAGATGTTATATTGAACTTCAACACTGACGATCAAGGATGACAAATGACCCAGTCAAACCCTACTATAAATATAAGTGAACCGCTCGTTATTAGAGAAAACCACTCAAACAGTGTCGTTACTCTGACGTTAAATCGCCCCAAACAATTCAATGCATTATCTGTTGAGCTACTAACTGCTATGCAAAAAGAGCTGGACAGTATCGCTCAAGACAGCAATATCCGTGTGGTTGTGATTGCAGCCAAAGGTAAAGCATTTTGTGCCGGTCATAACCTAAAAGAGATGCGCGCGCACTCAGACGAAGCATTTCATAACGCTCTATTTCAGCAGTGTAGTCAGATGATGCTGACCATCAATCAAATGCCACAAGTGGTGATTGCTAAAGTACAAGGCATTGCGACGGCAGCTGGCTGCCAACTGGTCGCAACTTGCGATTTGGCAGTCGCCTCTGATAATGCAAAATTTGCTACTTCTGGAATAAATGTGGGACTATTTTGCTCCACGCCTGCCGTTGCGTTAAGTCGCAACCTATCTCGTAAGCAAGCGTTCGAGATGCTCATTACCGGTGAGTTTATCGATGCAAATACTGCCATGCAGCAAGGATTGATTAATCGTGTTGCACCCACTGAACAATTAGATGCGACGCTACAATCATTGGTTGATGCCATTATTAATAAATCGCCTATGGCTACTGCTACAGGCAAAGACATGTTCTATAAACAGCTAGATATGGACTTAGCGAATGCTTATGAATATGCCAGTAAAGTGATGACCTGTAATATGATGGCAGACGATGTGAGCGAAGGCATTGACGCCTTTATCGAAAAGCGCCAAGCGGTATGGAAAGGGCAATAAACGAATCAATAATTTAGCCCGTTATATAAGATAGGCTCCCATGAAAAAGGACATGATATCGCTATCATGTCCTTTTCTTATTCTATGCCAATATCACAATGCGCAATTACTCAGCTGCGATAGCCGTAATCTCAACCAACAATTCAGGACGAGCCAGCGCCGATTCACCGCAAGCGCGAGCTGGTGGCTGCACGCCTTCAAACCACTTGTCCCATACTTCGTTCATCGCCGCAAAATCGGACATACTCTTTACCCATACTGTCGCCATGAGCATTTTTGACTTATCACTACCGACTTCTTGCAGTAGACTTTCGATCTTCTCTAGACAAGTTAATGTTTGGGCTTTGATATCGTCTTCCGCGTTGCCTACTTGACCTGATAAATAAACGGTCTGGTTATGCACAACGATCTTACTCATACGTTGACTGCTGTGTAGTTTTTTCATGGATTATTATCCTTAATTTATTAAAGTACTCGAATATACAAGCATTCAAACAGGTCGTTTTCACGGCTACTTAGCGAGAAAAACGCTCAGCACTAAATGGTTTAATATCGACCAATACGGGTTTATCATGAATCATCTCTTCAACGACACGGCCCGTCATAGGTCCCAAAGTGAAGCCCTGATGACTGTGACCAAAAGCAAACCATAGATTCTCATGCTTAGGCGCAGGACCAATAACTGGCTTCATATCAGGCATACAAGGACGTGATCCTGCCCACGGCTCACTCTCAACTGCATCTTCTAGGGGTAATATTTTGCGAGCAAGTTTTAAGACGGTTTTTAATTGTCCAAAGTTCTTTGGCGCATTCATCGTGGTCATCTCAGCACCCGTCGTAATACGAATACCTTGCTGCATCGGCCCCATGACAAAGCCTTTATCCATATCAAACATGCTGTGATTGATGGTATTTTTTTCGGTCACTTTAAAGTGCTGATGATAGCCACGCATCGGGAACAATGGTAGATTATAACCCAGTGGTTTGATCAAATCATTGGACCAAGGCCCAGCTGCGATGACCAATTTATCACTATAGTAGGTTTCGTTATCAGTAATAACCTTCCAACCGCCCTCTTCTTGGACAATTTCTTTTACACTGCTTTCTTTGATAGTACCTTCCATCTCTTGGAAGTTTTTCGCATAGGCTTTTACTAGCGAGCTTGGGTTAGAGACTTGCCAAGAGTTAAGCCAGTGAATCGCGCCAACGAAACCTTCAAAATTGGCGCTGGGCTCCATTGCTTTTAACTCTTCCACCGTCAGTACGTTATGCTCCACACCCTGATTGCGAGCGTCGATAGCCAATTCGATTGCTTCTTTAAGCGTCTCTTCAGAACGATGTAGCTGCAACCAACCATCACGAGTAATCAGCTCGTCAGCACCCGAGGCAGTAATCATAGTTTGGTGCTCGCTGGTGCAATGCTCAATCAGTGTCTGCCACTCGGCTTCTATTTTTTTAACTGATGCAGGCGTAGAGTATTTCCAATACTGCAAAAGTGCTTGATGATAACGCAAAATCGCTGGAATTCGATAGCGAATATCGGTGCCTTGATTCGGCAATACTCGTATCATTTCAGTCAGCTGGCGCGGAAATGGATGTGTATGTATCGCTTCGCGTTGAATCAATCCCGCGTTGCCGTATGAAGTCTCCGAACCCGGTAGTTTCTTATCTAAAAGTAAAACTTGAGCATTATTTTTTTGTAGATGCCAAGCAACTGATGTGCCAACCATCCCTGCACCGATAACGATAACTTCATAGCGCATAACATGTCCTTTTTTAAGGTCTTAATACAAAGTGTTTAATAAAATAGATATAACGACTAAGGTGGTAATAGTAACGCATTAAGCCAAATATTAAACCCTAATCTCATAATTATTTTTATCATTAAACACTTTTAGTTATGTGTTTTTCTAAGAGGTATTTTTGATAGGAATAGTGAGAGAAATTAGCTGAAATATAGTCCTATATTTAATAACTCATCAATCATCAATCATCAATCATCAATCATCAATCATCAATATTAAGAATAGCAATAATCAGCACTAATTTTTAAAAAGCCTAGGGAGTGTCCTCATTTTGAAAATGGTGATAAAAATGAGATAAATTGCTGTCAAACAAGGAAAATAGCACAGATAATATCAAGATATTAGCCAGATATTTGACGCAGTTTGGCAAGATTTAGCCATTTTTAGCCCATTCAGTTGATTTTGTTCAGATTGAGGGCATGCCCTAGATGTGACTTATTACTATTAATTTCTGTGCTATAGTTTGGTCTTTGTTTTTAGTTTATGAGCGAGCAGTAATCTAAGTGCTTTATGATTTAAGCAGCTTATAAGTAACACCTTATAAATAACACCTAAGAAGTGTCAGTGATTTCAGGGCTAATTTTTTGATGATTTGGAAGAGTTAATAGATGAGTATTTACGTAAAAAGACTGGCCTCTCAGATTGAATTCATTAAGCAGTGCGCTTTGATGAAAAAGACTCCTACTCAAGACTTCGTTAAACACAACGATTTCAATTGTACTGAGGAGCAAGTGATAGGTTTGCCAGGTATTAGTCTCAATGTCACAGACGACACCTCCGAGGATGTTTGGCTTCGTTTAGAGCGCTTACGTGAAAACTCTGCCCCACAACCTAGCAGCGCGCTATTAGCAAGCTGGTTGGATATGCCAACAAAGTTCAGCGACCAACCTTTATTGAAAACAAAAATCAGGGCACACCAATTAGCAGATAATGGCCTTAGAGATTATGAGGAAGCATTTACCCCATTTGAGGTTAAGGATGACCATCAGGATGAGCAACCAGCTTTAGAAGATGACTCACTAACCACAGAAATTTATCTAAAAGATTTTTCTGATAGAGATATGCTGCAAAATGAGTTTAAACGTTATATCGACAATATCTGGAAACCTTGGCTGATAGAAGAAAAACTTGTACGCCAAAGTATTGCTTTATATGCAAAGCTATTTAAGCTCAATCAAATGCTGCAAGGCAATCTGGCTGACGAATCATTGGAGCTGGTTTGGGGTGTGGGTATTGCTGTACAAAAAGATTCTGATAATGAACAAAACAGCGAGCAAATAAAGTATCCATTATTAACCCAGACTATCGAGATAGCATTAGATCAAAAAACAATGGCTTTACTCATAAAGCCTAGCTTAACGCCTCCCATCTTTGAAACCGAACCTTTTTCTATGGATGAGAATCAAGGTTTGGCTAAACTATTAGAAGTCTGTAAACAGTTTTATGAGTCAGAAGATGTTGTATTAAATCCTTTTTTACCCAGTAGCTATGAGCCTATCTTAAAATCAGCGGTGACCTTGCTTGATTCTTCTGGCGTATATTGGCCAGAGCACACAAGTACTGATGCGCGAAAAATACCTAAGGCTCAGAATAACCTTATCGTCACCGATACATGGGTGATTATGGCGCGCCCTAGAAGTAATAATATATTTTTGCAAGACTTGGCTAAGTTCGCGGTCACACTCGAAAACAGTGACGACATTCATTTACCAAGCGCTCTAACCGCCATCTTGACAGAACCTGCTACAGAAAATAGAGAAGTAATACTACCTGCTTATCGCGGTCTATCCATGGTGAATGGCAGTGATAACTATGTAGGCACGCCAGCAGAGTTGTATTTCCCCAAAGCATTCAATAATGAGCAGGTACAAATCATACAACAACTGGATGTCCACGATGGTGTGGTCGTTCAAGGCCCTCCTGGTACTGGCAAGACGCATACCATTGCCAATGTTATTTGTCATTACTTAGCACTGGGCAAGCGAGTTTTGGTCACCTCAATGAAAGACCCCGCTCTAAAAGTCTTGCAAGAGCAACTGCCTGAATCTATTCGACCATTAGCGGTTAGTCTATTGACCAGTGAAAATGAAGGGCTAAAGCAGTTCGAATATACTATTAAAAAAATATCGAGTGAAGTTTCTAGTATCAACCGCGAGGTCTACAAAAAAGAAATCGTCATGCTAAATGACCAAGTTGATACCGTTCATGCCCAGTTGGCCAGCACTGATAATAATATTACCGCTTGGGCACGGTTAAATCTTGATGATATCGTACTGGATAGCGAAACGATTAAACCAATAGACGCAGCAACTGAGGTTGCTCAAAATAGGCAGCTGATCGAAAGCTTCCCCGATACATTAGGCATAGAAAATACTTTTACACCTCGATTTACTCCTGCCGATATTACTGAGCTAAAACGAGCAAGAATAACGCTCGGCATTGATTTGGATTATCTTGATAAAAAAATCCCTGCTGTTGCCAACATGCCGCCTATTAATACGATAAAGCAACTGCACCAAGATTTGATTTATACCAACGAATTAAAAAAAGCCGAGCAGCAAGGCGAGATTCCAAGTTTAGTAGACGACAGTACTAACACTATAAGCATTGCTCACGAAGCTGCTGCTAACACCTCCCATCTGATTGATCTTCTGCAAAAAACGGAAGCGGTTGGACAGGAATGGACAACTAATATTCAGCAGCATTTAGATGACCAGACGAAGCAAGATATTATTCAACATCTAAACATCCTTAACGATGAGATTAAATCTCTATTTAATGAAAGAACGGCTTATTTAACCAAACCCATCACGATAGCTGATGATTTTGATAAAAACCCAGAACTTGTTAGTGCGGTCAAAAACCTATCTGAAGGCAAAAAACCATTTGGTATAGCGGGGATTTTTGGTAAGTCGGTCGAAAAGAAAAACCTTGAAGCTATTATGATAATCTCAACACCGCCCGCAAGCGTAGAGGATTGGCAATATATATCAAGCTTTATAGCGTTTAGGAAAAAGTCACAAGCCCTTATTGTGAGATGGAATGCGTTATCGAACGAACTGTCTTTACCTGTATTTGAAGTCGTGCCTGATAACTTATCTAATTTAAATTCAGCCGTTTATTTATATGAAGACATTATTAATAGCAGAAACCTACAGCACAATATCAAACAAGCTCTAAAGGCTATATTTTTAGACTGGGATATTCTGTCTAACGCGCATTACAATAAAGATATTTTAGCTGAAATTAAAAACACCCTTGAGCAACATTTAAAGAAACATAATCTGGCAGAAAGTCTAACGCTAAAAGAGTCATTATTTAACGAGCTTGCAGACTGTAATGGTGATATTAGTGAAAAACTTGTTATTTTTTTAAAGCAACAAGTTGGCAGTCCGATGTTGTCTGATGCTGCATTACAGACAACGTGGGAAAATCTGCTAACTGAGCTACAGCGAGTGGATAATCTGACAACAGGTTTAGAGACTGTCGCTGCCATCACAGAGATTATTGAAAATAATGGTGCGCCGCTCTGGGCGGAACAATTGCGTTGTCAGCCTTGTGTTGAATCTGAAGATAAATTGTTATCCGATACATTGTTATCCGATAATTTATTGCCTGATAATTGGCAGCAAATTTGGCGGCTTAATAGATTAATGAGCTTTATAGACAGCACAGATGGGCGCAGAGAATTGGTTAATCTAACCAAAACTCGTAGCCGCTTAGAGTCAGATTTAGCAAGGCTTTATCAACAAGCTATCACCAAAAGAGCTTGGCTAAAAGTCGCAGAAAATGCAACGCCAAACGTTAGAGCTTCTTTAGAAAAATACCGCTCCGCCATTATGCGTATTGGTAAAGGCACAGGCAAAGGCGCCCACTATTATCGCCGAGAAGCGCGTGAAGCCTCTGCTGGCGCAAGTGCTGCCATCCCCTGTTGGATTATGCCGCATTATCGTATTTCTGAGTCCTTGCCAGCAGAGTTCGGCAGTTTTGACTTAGTTATCATCGATGAAGCGTCTCAATCTGATTTGACCGCATTACCAGCCATCATGAGAGCGAAAAAAGTTTTAATCGTGGGTGACGATAAGCAGGTTTCACCAGAAGGGGTTGGTCTCGATATCGAAAAAATTCGCAACCTCATGGCGCAATATCTGAGCAATCAAGTGCCTGTATATCGCTCACAAATGTCACCTGATCGCTCAATATATGACTTATTTAAAGTGGTATTTGCTGATAGCACCGTCATGTTAAAAGAACACTTTCGTAGTGTTGCGCCTATTATCGAGTTCTCAAAACGTGAATTTTATAATCATGAACTCATACCATTACGTAAAGCAAAACCCTCAGAACGCCTAGATCCACCATTAATTGATGTGTATATCGCAGATGGCTATCGGCTTAATGGCTCAGATATTAACCCTTCAGAAGTTAGGTTTATCGTCGATGAAATAAAAACGATTACGTCCGATCCAGCTTATAAAGATAAAACCATCGGTGTCGTTTCGTTACTAGGTAATAAGCAAGCGCATAACATTATGGAGTTACTCAATAAAAAGTTGGATGAGGCTGTCATGACCGCTTTTGATATTGCTTGCGGTGATGCTAGAACCTTTCAAGGTAAAGAGCGCGATATCATGTTTTTGTCATTGGTCGTTGCGCCAGGAGCTGCCCATGCGCAAACAAGAGACACCTTCGCCCAGCGCATGAATGTCGCCGCCTCAAGAGCGCGCGATAGAATGTATCTGGTACGTAGTATTGAGCTGGACGAGCTTAGCCAAGCTGACCATTATCGAGCAGAACTCATCAAACACTTCCAAGCGCCGTTTATGCAAGATGAAGAGCAAGTTGCGGATTTGCGTGATAAGTGTGAATCTCCTTTTGAAAAAGAAGTCTTCGACATTCTCATTGAAAGAGGCTATCGAGTCATGCCGCAAGTTAAAGCAGGTGCCTACCGAATTGATATGGTTGTAGAAGGTGAAGAGGACAATAGCTTAGCTATCGAATGTGATGGTGATAAATATCATGGACCTGATAAATGGGAAAGCGATATGCAACGCCAGCGTATCCTTGAGCGTGCTGGTTGGAAATTTTGGCGCTGCTTCGCCTCTACCTTTATAACCCATCAACAGGAAGTCATTGAAGATTTATTGGCGGAGCTGGAACGTTTACAGATTTATCCAATCACTACCGACCAGTCTTACCGCAGCTCATACGTCGAATCTAGAGTGGTCAATACCGTTGAAGAACCAATGGTTAATATAGAAGCTGATGCTTAGATATCTATCATTTATTAGATACTCAGCTCATAGCTATTTGTTTATACAATATCTACCACTTCAAGATATTAAGTAAGGCAAAGGATACTAATCAATATCTACAAAAGCAGGATCGCTCAAATCTTCTACTTTAGGTTTCGTAATAAAACGAGGGTAACCATCTGTATATTGATAAAAAGCGCCTTTAGCGACGGGGGATAAATAATACTGATAAGCACCATCAAGTGGAATTTTTTCAGCCCCTTTTTGTAGATAGGCTTCTTGTAATATCAACTCTTTATTAAAATGTAGCTTTACGGTTGCAAACTCATTTGCATCGACAGTCTCATCGTTGGTCATGTAAGAGCGCTTAGGGTATAGATGTTCGAAGCGCTTAGATAAATAATCAAGGTTTGGGTCCTGATAATAAGGTTGGTATAGCGAAGCATCCCATTTAGGGCGAGGGAAGAAATGCACTTCAATATAATGACGTTGTCCAGTCTCTTTGTCAGCAACCCAAGTGGTGAAAGTGTTGGGAACCGCCTTTAGAACGGTCTTCTCCTTCGCTACCTGTTCATCTACAACATCGTATGCTTCTGTATTAGCAAACTGGGCATAGTACTCTCCATTCCATTCATGCTCATCAATGGTAATGTCAAAGTTCCAAGGGTATTTTATCTGCATACGCTTATACCAGTCTGCGCTGATCTTCCAATCGCCTGACCGCCACCTCTCGTAAACTTCAGGACTTCTCTCTTTTAGGTTATCAATAAAAAACTCTTGCCTAAACTCCTGTCTTATTTGATTTTCTTCTTCATCATTTTTAAAAGGCCCAAAGCCAGTATTCACAGCCCTAAGTACATCAGTACCATATCTAGCTTCTATCTCGGTAGCTTGCCAAGCGCCAAGCTCTATGCGTTGACCAAAGTTACCAATAGCAAAGAGAATAACCCAACCTTCAGGTGCAGTCGCAATTTGTATATTACGGTAAAACAGAGGCACGTTGACATAAGGCACATCAACTGCTGATTCTTCCATTGTGCTTTTTTTAGTGTTAGTAAAGAGCGGTCGTATTTTGTCCATAGGTAGTAGAGTGTCTAGTTGGTAAAACTTATCATTTACTGTGCTGTAATAAGTGAGCTTGAGGCGTTCTGGCAGCGGTTGTTCAAAAGGGTTACCACCAAGAGGGTGTGCGCCATTTTGTCCCCAACGCGAGCCACCACTTCCAATAATAGTTCTTAGCCAAGTACCATCAGCCAAATAAAAGGCAGTATTTAAATCTTTATTTTCTTTAGAATTGATAAACTCTACACCTAATTTGAGCGTATCTTCTGAGTCTTTTTTATCATTAAAGGTGGCTTCGGAGTCAATAACTCCCCATCTAACAGTCATCTCATCGGTTTGATTGTTTTCAGATTTCATGGTTCTACTCCATACGCACGTCGTAATAATAACAATACCAATCAGGATAGTAAGCTTGATAATGATATTCATGGTATATCCTTTTAGTTGTTATTATTAGCTATTGATATTATCCAGTGATGATTTTTCGAGTAGGTAAGTCGGATTGATCCGTAACTAAAACCTCCTAAGATTGTTTCTACGGATTTGACGGCAGCTGTCAGTAGTAGCTTAGCGTAATGATAATTACTTTATAAGATGAGTAACTCAAAAGCGTAACCCCTCACCACCACACTGGATCATCACTCTCATCTATAGAATTTTTGCTGGTCTCGACCACTACCTTATCAGCGGGTAACTCTGCAATAAACCGTGATACTTTGTCGAAATACCCTGAATAGCTTGAGAAGTACTCTGGCGCTGTTAAAAACAACCTATTCTTTGCGCGACTACAGGCAACATAGAACAGCTTACGTTCTTCTTCCAATTCTTCAAAATCACTCAGCGAGCGGTAATGCGGGGTCATACCATCGACCAATGAATTGACAAACACCACCGGCCATTCAAGCCCTTTGGCACTATGAATGGTAGAGATAGTAACTTTATCAGTTTCTTCCTCGCCTTGCTTAGCCTTGCCTGCGGTAGCAACCGAATCATTAGGCGGATCGAGTGCCAAATTTTCTAAAAAACTATCAAGGCTATCATGCTCTGTGGCTAAGTTTTTTAGGACGCGAAAATCCTCGCTGCGCTCGCGCCAGTTCTCTTCAATCGTTTTCAAAATAGGAATATAAAACTCTAAAATTAACGCAATAACTTTTTCGACCGATTCTGCCTGACTGGCTTTGGTCAAAGTCGTATGTAGTGATTTAAGCTGTGGACTTTTTTTAGCGAATGACGGCATTAATAAAGGTTCAAAGGAATTATTGTCGACATTAATCGCTTGAGTCAATCGCGTTGCAGTAACTGCCCCCACGCCTTTAAACAAGGTTAAGATACGATGCCAGGCAATGGTATCATTGGGGTTATAAAGTATTTTGACAAAGGCTAAGACATCTTTGATATGCCGTCTTTCGATAAAGCGAATGCCGCCTACCACAATAAACGGAATATTGCGCTCCATAAACTCTAACTGCACATAACTCGATTGAAAAGACGTTCGGCACAATACCGCAAAATCTTGGTAATCGTAGTCGTCTTTCAATTCTATAATTTTATCAGCGATATATCGCGCTTCTTTAGTTTCATCGCTTAAACGACGAAATACCGGCTTTAATCCGTCTACGGATACCGCAGAGTACAACTGCTTTTGATAGCCCAAGGTGATTTGAGCGGACAAGGCATTGATATAGTCTAAAACAGCAGGCGTACTGCGATAATTTTGCTCAAGCTTAATGAGCTTTGCTTCAGGATAGCTCTCGCCAAATAATAAGATATTCTCATAATTGGCACCGCGAAAGGCATAAATACTTTGGTTGTCATCACCGACGACCATTAGCGACACCGACGCAGGTGCACATATAAGGTCGATTAGCTCTTTTTGCGGGATATTGGTGTCTTGATATTCATCGACCATGATGTAACGATATTGCTTTTGTAATAGCTGCCGAAAAGTATCATTATGCTTTAAATGGCGTACTACTTGGCTGATAATGTCATCAAAATCGTATAAATGATTGGCGCGTTTATATTCATGAAAATCGACCGCCAATTGCTCAATAATGGGAATGTGCACAGCGATATCAGGGTAGCTACTTTCGATTAACTCGCGGATATGAATGCGCCGATTTCTAGACGTTGAAAAGATATTCTGCAAGGTTTTTTTACGCGGAAATGCTTGATTGGTTATCTTAGTCGGATACTTTTTTTCTTTATTAATCAAATCGATGGCATCTTCACTATCGCCCGTATCTAAGATAGTAAAGCGCGGATTGATGCCCAACAATCCTGAGTATTGGCGCAGTAGCATATTGCAAAAAGAATGAAAAGTACCGCTAGTGATATCGTTTAGCGCTTTGCTGTTACTTAGATTGTCGGTAGAAAAAGAACTTGCCAGCAAGGTTTTAGCCCGACCTTTAATCTCATTGGCGGCTTTACGGGTAAAGGTTAATAGCAAAATCTCTTTTGGCGACACGCCATTTTCTATCAGGTAGCTGGTTCTATAGGTCAGAGTTTTGGTTTTGCCAGAGCCTGCACCAGCGATGACCAATACCTTACCGTCGATTGTCGTCGCGGCCAAGAGTTGGTTGGGATTAAGCTCACTGGCGTAATCGACTTGCAAACCCAAATGACTGGCAAGACGCTGATCTAGCACCTTAGCATCAGCATTCATCAAATTGGCTTCAAGCTTTTTAATCGCCTGTTCAAGCTGCTTAAGTTTGGGCTTCATTTCGATGAAGTTTTGTGGATAATTATAATGATGTGTCGCAAAAATTGTGGTGGTCATTGTCAGATACTGCCTTTGATTTTGATATTTTTTGGTGCGCCATTTATTATAAAGTTAGATAAATAAGACGTAGCTTAGCATAATAATGAAAGTGCGAAACGTAAGCGATCATGAGGCATGAAAATCCAATCACATAGCATAACAACCTCACCCATATTGGGTTAAATTTGCTACAATACGCCCAATTTTGATTTACTATTTTGCTAAGTCTTATACCAACTGATTTTATCAATATATTGAGAGCATGTTATGGGTTTTAATTGCGGCATCGTCGGTCTACCAAACGTGGGTAAATCCACCCTGTTCAACGCCTTGACCAAAGCGGGTATCGCCGCTGAAAACTTTCCATTTTGTACCAAAGATCCCAATACAGGCATCGTTCCTGTACCAGATTTACGCCTAAAAGCGCTAGCTGAAATCGTTAAGCCTGAGCGCGTATTACCAACCACGATGGAGTTCGTTGATATCGCCGGTTTGGTCGCTGGCGCCTCAAAAGGCGAAGGCATGGGTAACCAGTTCTTAGCCAATATCCGTGAGACCGATGCGATTGCCCACGTGGTACGCTGTTTTGATGATGACAACGTGGTACACGTTGATGGTCGCGTCAGCCCAATTGATGACATAGAGACTATCAACACCGAATTGGCATTGGCAGATTTAGAAGCGGTTGAGCGTGCTATTCTTAACCTAACCAAAAAGGCCAAAGGCGGCGATAAGGACGCTAACGCCATGCTTGATATCTTCAAAAGAATCGAGCCGTTATTAGCAGAAGGTAAAGCGGCTCGCGGTGCTAACTTAGACAAAGACGAGCAAAAAATGATCAGAAGTTATGGTCTTATTACTCTAAAGCCAACCATGTATATCGCCAACGTCTCTGAGGATGGCTTTGAGAATAACCCATACCTAGATGCCGTACGTAGCTATGCCACTGGCGAAGACTCTATCGTCATCGCTTTATGCAACCAAATAGAAGCGGAAATTGCCCAGCTTGATGAAGATGACAAAAAAGACTTCTTGGCCGAAATGGACATGGAAGAAGCCGGTTTGGATCAGGTCATTCGTGGTGGTTATGATTTGCTAGACATGCAGACTTACTTTACCGCAGGCGTAAAAGAAGTTCGCGCTTGGACTGTCGCTATTGGTGCTACCGCCCCTCAAGCCGCCGGCGTGATTCACACCGATTTTGAGCGCGGATTTATTCGTGCTGAAGTCATCGCTTATGACGACTTTATCGAATACAACGGTGAAAAAGGCGCAGCTGCTGCTGGTAAATCACGCCTAGAAGGTAAAACCTATATCGTACAAGATGGCGATGTGATGCATTTCCGTTTTAACGTTTAAGGTTAAAACTTCAACTTTTAGCGTTAAATATTAAATAGCCTGTTTGCACAGTTTTAGTATAGAACAATCAAAAGTCAGCCTTTGTGCTGGCTTTTTTATGCACGTAATTTTAGTATGATAAGGACAGCCCCTAAAATCGTTTAAAATAATAATAATCAATAGTGAGCTATGATTTATGAGTACTCAATTTGATCAACCAAGCAGTCCTGCTAAGCATTGGGCGCGACTATTTAATGCACAACGTCTGGGCAGTAATAAAAAAGCCCCCGCTCAAGACAGCGCGCGCTCCTCCTTTCATAAGGATTATGACAGACTGGTATTTTCGCACTCCTTTCGGCAGCTCAATCAAAAGACCCAAGTTCATCCATTAACCAATCAATTGGGTATTCATACGCGCTTAACGCATTCGCTTGAGGTATCTTGTATTGGACGTTCTTTGGGTGTCATGGCAGCAGAGAAGCTCCATGATAAATTAGCTGCTGGTTTACCTAATGGAGTCACGCCAGCTGATGTCGGTGTGATTGTTCAAGCGGCTTGCCTCGCCCACGATATTGGCAACCCACCTTTTGGTCATGCTGGAGAGTATGCTATTCGCGACTGGTTTATGCACCCTGACCGACAGCCAGTGTTGCAAAATCTGAGCAGTAACGAGCAGCTGGATTTACTAGCGTATGAGGGCAATGCGCAAGGATTCCGCATATTGACCCGCAATGAGCATCACCCTGACGCAGGCGGCATGCGCTTGACTTGTGCAACGTTGGGCGCGTTTATGAAATATCCTTGGCTTGCTAGTCATCGCAACGACATTTATCAAGGCGAACGTCTTACCAACGTGCAAAAGTTTGGCTGTTTTTATAGTGAAGCCGCGCAGTTAGAAGAACTGGCAGCGTGTTTAAGTCTGCCGCGCTCAGAACAACACGATGGTTTTGCCCGTCATCCCCTCGCCTACTTATTAGAAGCCGCCGATGATATTTGCTATGCGCTGATAGATTTAGAGGATGGTATCAACCTCAATATGCTAACCTATACTGAGGTCGCGGCAATCTTTTATGAGCTGATTGGCGAGCGTCCGAGTAGTATCAGCTTGCCTAAAAACATGTCAGTTAGACAGCATTTGGCATCTCTACGGGCACGAGCCATGATGCGCTTGATCAATGCCGTGACCGATGCTTTTGTTACTAACAGTGATGCTATGCTCGCGGGAACATTAAACGGCAGCCTGTTTACCCATTGTGATGCGAGCGTTCAGAGCGGTATCTCCCAAGCTAAGCAGTTGGCACGTGAAAAAATATTTAATCACCCAAGTAAAGTACGCATGGAGCTGATGGCCAATCAATGTCTGCAGAGCTTGCTCGATGCTTTTATGCCGTTGGCTTGGACTAATGAGAAAAACACACCGTTGTCCTTTGAGCAACAGCGGCTACTAAGATTGCTACAGCCATATTTTGAGGAGCATCGTCGTGTGTTATCAGACAATACCTATCACAATATGCTCAATGTCTTAGACTTTATCACTGGTATGAACGACCATGAAGCGTATCGGTTAGCCCAAGAGCTCCAAGGACACTGGGGCACCATCGTCTAAAAACTAAGCTTAAAAACCGAACCTAAAAACCGAGCCATCAACGATAACCCTATATTTCATTCGTATTTTTGCAATGAAATGAGTATGATAAACATCTATCAGGTAATTTTGAAATATTATGAGTAGTCGCGAACAAAAGAAACTTCAAACTCGACATGCCTTTTTTAATGCAGTGCTGGATCTGTGTATGACCGGGCAATCTTTTAGCTCAATCAGCCTTAGACAGGTAACGCGTGAGGTTGGTGTAGTGCCAACGGCGTTTTATCGGCATTTTGATGATATGGAATCGCTTGGACGAGCATTGGTGGTTGAGGAGCTGGGCGGTACGCTGGCCATATTAAGTGATAGTCTACATATTGGTCGTAAGCGCAGCTTCGATCGTCAAATCGCTAAGAGTATCCAGCTGTTTTTATATATGGTCAGCGATCAGCCCTATTACTGGCAATTTTTAGTCAGTGAGCGCTATGGCGGCTCAGAGTCCGTGCGTAAAGCCATCAATGAGCTCACTAAGAAACATGCGCAAAGCTTAGCTGATGACCTAGCACTACAGCCTGCCTTTACTCATATCAATGACTATGACCGCCGCCTATTGGCTGAGGCTGGGGTTAATATGTTCTTTTCTTGGATTATAGATTGGTTGGAGCTGACTTATACCGAAGACCACGATGATGAAATTGATTTAAACGAGATTGAAGAAAATAAGCAGCTGATGCTACACAACTGTACGCGCCAAGCACAGATGCTGTTTTATGGGGCTTATAACTGGAAGTCTAGTGAAGAAACCCGCTTAAAAGATTAGGGCTGTTAACGCTTTTACTATTTTTAATAATAGTCATTTAAAATAGCGGTCAAAAAACTGGTCGAAATGCCCAAAGTCGCTGTGCTACGACTTTGATATCCTTGGGCGTTTTATTTTTGTCGTCATTGGTAGCATTATTCTCGCTATTATTATCATTTCGACCATTATTGTTGTTACTACTTTCTCTCTCATCATCGGTCGCCATTTTGCTAATGACGATAGTTGCAAAACGCTGTCTTGCCTGACCGACAGTTGCATTATCGCTAGCAGTGATAAGCGCCATAAAAGCTTGGCTATCAACGGCTAATAATGGCGTTATGGCCTTTCTTTGCTCTTCATTTAAGCCACTTAAAATCGGCAATTGCCACACATCATCAACGGACGTAAATGCTTGTTTTTCTCGTAGATCAATAACCGCCTGTATCTGCTTACTGGTCGCACCATCTATCAACGCCGCAAGCAGCACCGGACTTGCCGTATTAATATTAATAGGCAAATAATAGGGTACGACGGTGATATAAGGTCGTAGCAATGCTAACACTTCAGCATTGACGCCCTTAACCTCTTCTAACTGATCGACACTGACAAAAGCTTGATTGGCCAAATTTTTATCCGCCGAGTTACTGGACTGCTGATTATAAACCACACTTTCATCGCCACCGTCTTGATAAACTTCGCTGTCGGTATCTTGATAATCAAGAATGGCAATTGCAATGTCAGGCTCTACATTCAACTGTGTTAACAATTGCTGAAAAACGGTCAAAGCGGCAGTATCTACTGCGCCATGATGATATAAATTATTGATATTAAAACGACCGGCTTCATCGCGCACTTCGATGCCAATACTATGCCTGTCCAATGTATAAGGCGGTAATGGCTGCGCCCAAATATCTTGTGTGCTATCGGTGTCATTTAGCTCATCGTCAGCGCGGATAATTGTCAGCGCTAATTGCTGTCCAGTATTGATATCTTGTAATAACTGATTTTGGTCAAACAATAAACTGCTGCGCCTAATCGCAATCTTTTGACTGGCAAGCATCGCCCCTGCGACCACCGTAATACTGACCACCAATAATAAAATAGTCAGCAGCGCAACCCCACGCTGAGAGTTAGCTATCATTGGCATAAATTGCCTCTATCATTGACCAGATGGCACATTTTCAATAGTATTCCCTGAGTTATTATTTTCTACATTGCCATTGCTAGTGCCATTATTATTACTGTTGCTATTGCTACCACTAGGATTATTAGTTGCATTATTAACATTATCTTGACTGATATTCGGTAGCGGCTGCGGGGCGAGTGCCCATTGCCACACGATTGGCATATCTTGATAGGTAAAACTGACAGCGACACCTTTGGGTATCAGTACAACCTCAGGTGTTGCGTTGGTTTTATTGGCCATTTGCCCTGTTGTTCTATTTGTACCGTTGACATTATTCGTACTATCCGTGTCAGGGAATTTTTTACTCAGTTCTGGTAAATAAGCTTGCCAACGCCCCGCGGTCACACCTTCGAGCAATACACTATCTAAGCTGACGCTATCACGCCCGCTGTCGATACTAGTATATTGACGGCGAATCAAACGCTCATCTGCAAACACATATTCAATATGCTGCACACTAGCGCTACTTTGATAGCGTGGGTCAGGATCAGCAAAGCGGACAAAGCTGACATGCTCGCTATCTAAGCGCATAAAAGGCTCAGGCTCTACTTCATTTGCTGGTGTGCTATTATTGACATTGGAATTTGTAGTGTTATTTATACTGCTATTAGAACTACTTGTATTTTGAGTATTAGGTGCTTGATAAGGGATGATTTGCCCCATGTCTTGTTGCAGCTGCAAATAAGCATATTGCAATGCCGCCACATTATCAGCATGAAACTGCGCACGTTCACGGGCGCGGTTCACGCCATCAAACACCTGCCAGCCCGCCACTGCCAACATCGCAAATATTGCCATGGCAACCATCAGCTCAAGTAAGGTAAATCCATAACTTGATTTCATGGATTTCCTCCTATTTGACCAAGCTCGCTTTTACCTAAATCATTTTTATCTAAATCATTTTTATCTAAATCATTTTTACCTAAATCATTTTTATCTAAATCATTTTTATCTAAATCACTTTTATCTAAATCATTTTTATCTAAATCATTTTTATCTAAATCACTTTTATCTAAGTCACCTTTTCCCAAACGACTTAAATCTAAACTACCCACACCTTGCTTTGGATTACTAAGCATTACATCGATATCAGTCACTGCGTTACGCGCTTGCCCATCTATAACAGGTGCTACAGCGATATTCACTTCCTTTAATGCTGGCGTTATGGCATCACTAACTGTCATTATAATTTGCCAATCGCGACCTTGGGCAGTAATTTTTTGGGTTTTATTCGCTTTCAGCCAGGTTTCTTGAATCCGTAAATCAGCCGCCGCGTTTTGGGCGACAAAATGGGCAAGCGTGCGGGTGCGTAATACCTCAACCGAGCTCAGATAGGCGCTACTGGCTCGGCTAGCAGCCACGGCAACCACGGCTAAAATCGCTAGCGCCACCATTACCTCAATCAAGGTAAATCCACCTTCACGCTGTGATAGGGGCCGCTTTTGCTTGGTATAAACAGGTTTGGTTTTATAACTATCAATCATCTGCTATTGCCCTTGTCCTATCGACATACTGCCATCGGGCATAATGGTAATAACTTCGCCCACCAAACGTGAGTTATGACGTACTTCAATCGTCACAGGTGTTGCTTGACCGGTGCCAAACCATAGCACTTGCGGGACGGCTTGATCGGAAAACCAAGGCTGCATAGCTCGGGCTTGCCCAGTATTTGATACATTACCCGCATCTAGACTTTGCACGCTTAAACTCACGCCAGTAGGCAGTTCGGGCAAACTCATTTCTGGCTCAATGTTCCAACTTGGCGTGGGTGGTTTATCTCCGACAGCACCAGACATACTGGTTAAATCTGCAGATAATTCCATGGCATTTTTAGGGGTACTATCCCTAGTAGCCGACGTAACAGGAACCGTTTGATAAGCGACATAGGGGTTGGACAGGGTAACGATAACAGGGGTGACTTGACCTTGTTTATCCGCTTGCAAACTTAACCCCATCGGTTGCATACGTTCGGCAGATAAAAGCCGCACATAGCTGAGAGAGTCCGTTAAATGCTCATAAAAAGCACGGTTTTTGCGTGATTCACTACCGCCAACCGATAAGCTCATCATGCCAGCAAATATAGATAGAATAACCACCACCACCATTATTTCGACAAGGGTAAAGCCCGCTTGCCGGTGAGTACTTACTGATAGATTAGAAGAGGAAGCGTGAGGATTTTTTAATGAGGAATAATGATAATGTGAATGAAAATGCGTATAAGATACTGGCGCGGTATCTACTTGATCATATGATGGACTTTGGCTGCTTACATTTAAAACATTTAAGTCTAAATGGCAAATGGCGGCTGATCTGGACTGAGTCTTGGCAGTGACCGGCATATTGCACCTATAAGCCTATGATTAGGTTGTGGTATGAAGAGTGATGCTATAATTGGCTGACAAAATCAGTGAGTTTTTAAAGGCTGCTAGCGAATATTCTTTACCGTGCTGCAATATAATATATGGCAACACGCTATCTTACCAAAACTTATTTCAACGACTAACAGCCCAATAAAGACATTGTAATAAAGACACTAATAATTGGTATTGCGGTGTTCTTCTGATTCGGTCTCAATTTGTTCTACCAATTCCTGCATATCCTCATCCATCACCTCATCATCAGCCGGATAGTGGCTAGGCAACTCGAGCATTTGCTGAACAAAAGCATAACGTAAGGTATCACGGCGACCCAGATAACGCTGATAAAAGCTTGAGTTTAATAGCCCCGCCCCGCCCTGACCCATTGCCCAAATAGAAGACAAATAATCGCGCGTACTCAAACTACTGCGCTCATCTTTTAAATAGGCACTAATAATGACAATCAAGCGCTTCATACGCTGACGGCGAATATCATACAACTCACCAAACAGGCGGTTAAGACCGGTCACTGATGCCGCCAAGCGTTCTTCGATTTGGTTAAGTAGCATGGCTTTTTGCGGATTAAACAGCTGCTGAAAAATCATACGCGCCACACCTGCCGATGGACAATCATCAATACGATTGATCTCAAACAGCTGCTCTTCGTAACGAATAATAATACGCAGATAAAGCTCATCTTTACTGGAGAAATGCTTGTATAGCGTGCCTTTAGCCAAATCAAGCTGATCGGCTAAACTGTCTAAAGTGATATCACCATCGCCTGACTCAAGTAGCAGTTGTTCTGCCATCGCTAAGATATTCTCTTCTCGTGCCTTGAACTGATGCTGACGACTCATAATCTCTCCTAAAATCTGACAAGATGAAGCATATGACCATCGTTTATATCGATGCTTCGGCAAAAAGTCGGTGGCTGTACAAAGACTGATCGAGAACCACAATAGAAAATATGCTTGTATTTGCTAAATAGTCATGGATAATCATATCGTTACGCGTAGTATTTCGATTGCTTAGCGCATAAACCTTAAGGCTATCTAATAAATGACTGAGTGGTCATAGCATAACCATTTTAGTGATACTGTGCCAGTAAATTTTCAAAGTTTTTTGCTGTCAGCGAGCCTACCTCCTCCGCACTACAACCATACATCTCGGCAATACAACTTGCCACGTAGGGTACATACGCAGGCTCGTTCGGTCTACCACGCTTGGGAACAGGCGCTAAATAAGGGCTATCAGTCTCAATGAGTATGCGTTCTCTAGGCATGTTTTTTGCCGCATCTTTGATGTTTTGCGCACTCTTAAAGCTGACAATACCTGAAAAGGAAATATAAAACCCTAAGTCTAAGGCGCGTTTGGCGGTTTCCCAGTCTTCGGTAAAGCAATGAATAATGCCGTGCTCAGCACCTTCCGCTTTTAGAATATCAATCGTATCTTCTTTGGCGTCACGCATATGTATCACCAATGGTTTTTTTAGACGTTGGCTGGCATGAATATGACGTGCAAGGCTGGCTTGCTGCTCTTTTTTATTCTCCGTTGACCAGTAATAATCTAGCCCCGTCTCCCCAATCGCCCATACATGATCGGCATTGGCCGTTTCTACCAAACGCTCAACCGTTGCTGACTGCAATATATCGATATCTTCACAAGGATGGATACCGACGCTCATGCCAAGATTGAGCGCCTCATCACCATAAGTACTGACAATATTGGCAATCTCATCATATTCAGCAAAATCACACATAATGGCCATCGCTCGAGTGACATTGGCTGCTTTCATCGCGGCAATCGCCCCAGACAATTGACCATCATACTTGGTTAAATCTAATCGGTTAAGGTGGCAGTGGCTATCAGTAAACATAAATAATCTCGTTAGTAGAACTTTATCAGTTCAGTAAAAAAATTTGGCATTAAAGATGTAGGGCGTGTCATCATTTAGATTGTGAGGCTTAATATGATTAAAGGTGCTAATTGATGACATACTCTAAATGGTAATTGTAGTTATTGCTCTAAAGTAATACCATTCACAAAAATTAGAGTAGCAAGGAAAACGGGTGCAAGTGCTACGCACGGTAGACTAAACGAGTTTGACACAGCTAATCGTACTTTTTGGGTTTGGTATAAGCTATTTTCAAGTGGGATTTAACGATACACTATCAGGATTCTCATCAACTATTTATTTACTTTTCATAAGCCTTTTATTATGAACCATAAAAAAACTATTACGCTTCCCTCTGCCATAACAAGATGGATACCAAAACTGCTATATAAGCAACGGTTTTTATTACAAGACAAAGGACACAATAACCACATCGAGATTGCCAAAGACGTACGTATCATTGGCAATTCGGCGATTACTATTCGTAAAGGCCATGATAATCAAATTACCATCGGTGAGCACGGCAAATTCAACACGTTAAAAATCGATATCAATGGTAATCACAATCAAATCACCATTGCAGAACAGGTCAAATTCTCAGGTCAGTTATTAATAGTCGGTAATCATTTGCACATTCATATCGGCGCGCGTACCACTGCCATTGACTGCTATATTTTGGCACGTGACAAAAGCGTCACTATTGGCAAGGCCTGCATGATATCACGCGGTATTGAAATTCGTGCCACTGACGTTCACAAGGTTTATGACACAGACTCTAATGTGCGATTAAATAAAGCCCATACTGACGTTATTTTAGGCGACCATATTTGGATTGCCGCCAATGTAACCATTTCTAAAAACGTCTCTATTGCTAGTGGTTGTATCATCGCGGCAGGCGCATTTGTCAATAAACCCATTACAACACCAAACTGTATGGTTGCGGGCACGCCAGCCAAAATTATGCGCCAAAATGTACGCTGGGAACGTTAAAGGCTCAAGCTATAAGGCGATGTTTTGTTAAAACAAGTTTGGCGATTTGGAATCAATGCAACGGCGCGCTTTAATAAAGAGGCACCACTCGCATCACTTCTTCTATAGTCGTCAGCCCTTCACTAATACGCTTCGCCCCCGATAAACGTAGTGGTTGTACGCCCTCACGATACGCTTGCTGTTTCAGCACATCTAAATTGGTGTCAGCGGCAACCAGTTTTTTTAGCTCATTGGATAGCGGCATGATTTCATATAGTCCAACGCGACCCTGATAACCAGTATGGCGACAGTGCTCACAACCTTGCGCTGTATAAATCTGTGCTGGCGCGGCAGCACGCCAAGGCTGAACCAATTCCTGCCACTGAATGGCAATCTCACTATCTGCCGTAACATCGACGGCTTTTTTGCAATGCGGGCATAATGTCCGTAACAACCGCTGTGCCATCACCCCCAATATAGTCGCTGACGTCAAAAACGGCTGAATGCCCAAATCATGTAGGCGGGTGATTGAGCTTGGCGCATCATTAGTATGCAGCGTTGAGAGTACCAAATGTCCCGTTAAGGACGCTTGCACTGCCATATTCGCGGTTTCAGCATCACGAATCTCCCCCACCATAATGATGTCAGGGTCTTGACGCATCAAAGAGCGAATGCCATCAGCGAAGTGCAAATCAACGCCAGGGTTGACCTGCATTTGGTTAAAGGCCGGTTCAATCATCTCAATTGGGTCTTCAATGGTACAGACGTTTACCTGTTCAGTCGCCAGTTGCTTGAGGGTGCTATATAAAGTGGTGGTTTTACCCGAACCCGTCGGACCTGTCACCAGAATAATACCATTTGGATGCGCCGTCAGTTCATGCCATGTTTCTAGCTGCTTACCTGATAGACCCAGCTGAGCAAACGAGCGCACCAGTACTTCAGGGTCAAAAACCCGCATGACCAGTTTTTCGCCAAAGGCGGTCGGCATAGTAGAAAGACGTAACTCTGTTTCCAATCCTTTTGGGGTGCGCGTTTTTAAGCGTCCATCCTGCGGCTTACGTTTTTCTGCCACATTGAGCCGTCCTAAAATTTTAATCCGCGCCGTAACCGCGACGATAATCGCCAGCGGCATCTCATAAACGGTATGCAGCACGCCATCGATACGAAAACGCACCTTGCCCGTCTCGCGCCGTGGCTCCAGATGGATATCACTGGCACGCTGCTCAAAGGCATACTGCAACAGCCAGTCAACGACTTTGACAATATGCTGATCGTTGGCATCGGGGTTGGTATTATCACCGAGCTGCAATAATGCTTCCACATTGGTGACGTCAGCCGCCGCGCGTTTGTGTAGAGAGTTAGCGCCAGCAATTGCTTGCGTGACTTGATAAAACTCTTGCCGGTAGCGCTGAATCTGTTCAGGGTTGAGGTAAACCGTACGATAGCTTTTGGATTTGATGAGTTTTTCAATGTTGGCGTGCCAATCGGTATAAAACGGTTGATCGGTGCCAATAATCACTTCATCGAGTGTGACTTCAATCGGCAGAATATGCTGTGAGCGCGCGTATTCAAAAGACATCAGCTGCGTCACCGCAGGCACATCTATTTTTAACGGATCAATACGCACCAGTGTCATACCTGCTTTGGCAGCTAGCCATTGATTGAGCCATGTCAGCGTCAATTTATTGTCAGGGCTATTATGCAGTGCATGGCCATTTGGCAAACCAAACTCACTAATCGTTAGTAGCGGATTCTGCGCTTTATCACGGCGACTAGTAATCACCAGATTGTAGCCGCGTTGATCGATCACCTTATCTGCCAACAGCTCGTCTAGGCACCAACGCAAATCAATCACTATCGAGTACTGTTGAGCTGACATATCTTTCTTCTTTTATGGTTTAAATGGTTTGATCGGTTATAAAATCATGTGCTGTTTTTTATAGTCGGTTTAATTTAAAAGTAGTACAAGGCAACCGAGTGTATAGGTAATACTTTTATAGTAGATTGATGACTATATTTCTATCACTGCCGTTATTTGTAACTCATCTAATGCTAACATCTGAAAGCTCACATCAACAGACTTATAGCGCATGACAAATGGTGTGTTTTTCTCTGTACGACGATAAGCAGGGCGTGGATCTTGGGCGATTAATGCTTTAATAGCATCTAAATCAGACAGGAGTAGTTGTTTTTTTATTTTATCAATGACCGCTGTTACGCTGCGCTTATCTTTCTTACTGTTTTTTTGCTTTTTATCATGTTCGTATTTTATATTATGAGTATGTTGATTATCTACGATTTGCAAAAACTGCTCATGCGCAGGTTCATTGATAGTGACGGTTAATAACGTTGGCGCAGACGGCGCAAAGCCACTTTGTGCCTCAGGTAACGCGTCACTATAAGCCACATAAGGTTTGATATCGATAATTGGTGTGCCATCTATCATATCAGCACCGCTAATGAGAAGTAACACCCGACCTTTGACAACGTCAACACGTTCAAGCTTGACCACAGACAGTCCTAACGCTGACGGTCGATACATACTGCGACTGGCAAACACGCCTATCTTTTGATTACCGCCCAAGCGTGGTGGTCGAACTTGCGGGCGAAAATTATTATTGGCGGTAGTAGTCTGCTTGTCTTTATGTAAATAGTTATGATGAAATTGCCAACTGATCCAAATATGGCTAAACTCGCCAAGGCCAACAAAGGCCGCTGGCGTATCATAAGGCGCTAGCATCTCAATCACGCTGGTTAATGCCACCAGATTCGGCTGTCTTGGTGCGCCAAATTTTTGGGAAAGTGGTGCCCGATGATAGCCGATAACTGGTGCATAATGAATAACTGGGGCGTGATGATGACTATTTAAGGGCATATCGTCATCAGACATAAAACTTCTCCAAACCATTTTTGTTACAGCTATGCTGGCTTTATTAAACAACCTTGTCCAATGATACAAAATTACTCACTAACGATATTCCATTTTATCATGCCTCGCCATCACTGCTAGACGGATTTTTATTTTAAAGTTTGATATTATGATCAAGAAATTTATTGAGAATAACTCGCATTCCTAAAACAATGACTTAAAAACGGGTGTTTATAAACAGCACGAGCACCTTATAAAACTGAATAATAATGTTAAAATAGCGCGATCATCGTCTATATAGACCTTTTACTTTAATAAAAACTTGAAACATTTTATGCCTATCATTGAAAATGCTTATTCAACACTCATTTAAGTTAACCGATACAGATTACTAATTACTAACGAGGGCTTTATGTCAAAACTCCGCACCGAAACGGTTACAGAGGTTCATCATTGGAATGACTCGCTGTTTAGCATCAAAACCACTCGCGACGATGGCTTACGCTTTCGCAATGGCGAGTTTGCGATGATTGGTATCGTTGTCGATGGTAGGCCGCTATTACGCGCTTACTCGATTGCCAGTCCGAACTATGAAGAACATCTGGAGTTTTTCTCCATCAAAGTGCAAGACGGTCCACTCACCTCACGGCTGCAACATATCAAAGTAGGTGATGAGCTATTGGTGAGTAAAAAGCCAACGGGTACTTTGGTGCTAGATGATCTACTCCCTGGCAAAAACCTTTATATGCTATCTACGGGTACTGGACTTGCACCATTTTTAGCCTTGTCACGTGACCCTGAAGTCTATGAGCGTTTTGAAAAAATTGTTTTGGTACATGGCGTGCGTCATGTAAAAGACTTGGCGTATAGTGAAATGTTTGAAGACGAGTTGCCAAATGATGAGATTTTTGGTGAAGACTTCCGTGAAAAGTTTATCTACTATCCGACAGTTACTCGTGAAGATTTTAGAAACACGGGACGTATTACCGACCTGATGAGATCTGGTAAGTTCTTTGAAGATATCGGTCTGCCACCGATGAATAAAGAAGATGATCGCGTGCTTATTTGCGGTAGTATGCCATTCAATGCAGATATTTCTGCTATTTTGGATGATTTTGGCCTGACCGTCTCGCCGCGTATGGGTGTACAGGCAGATTATGCCGTTGAACGTGCCTTTGTAGGTTAAACATCAATGTTGGTTAAAAATCAAATTTTATTGAAAATATAATAAATTATGGTTAACCTTTAGAAAAAGCTTGACGCTCAAAAATAGGCTGCTATAATACGCAGCCTATACAGAGATAACCCTGTAGCCCAATTCGATAATGTTTAGTAGTATAAACCTTATCACCTAACACGCCGGTGTGATGGAATTGGTAGACATGACGGATTCAAAATCCGTTGCCTTTAAAAGCGTGTCGGTTCAAGTCCGACCACCGGTACCAATACATTAAAAGGCTTCCAAGCAATTGGAAGCCTTTTTCTTATTCTATAACTTCTCTTATTTAACCAACCTTTCTATTTAGACTTCCCTAAAACAATCTGCTATTAACCAGCCAGTTTTACTAGTATGCCATTCACAAAATTAGAGTAGCAGGCAAAATGAATGCAAGTGCTACGCACTATAGACTAAACGAGCCTTGTTTTATGTTCTCGGTTATACACCAACTCATTCTTCAGTATACTCCAGAAGCTCTCTATGGCTAAGCTTTTCAACTTCATAGATTTTTACCAAAAATTATTTATAAATTCAGCTCTAATCAGTCTGTTCTTTCATTTCTTCTAACAAGAGAGCTAAATTGCGTTTTGCAGCAGCCCAGCCTTTCTCAGCTGCCTTTTCATACCAGTATTTTGCTTTTTCGTTGTCTTGTTCAACGAATGTTCCACTGTCATAGTAGTATCCTAAGTTATATTGAGCTTCAGTATATTCTAGATCCGCTGCTTGAACTACGTACTCATAAGCTTGTTCATACTTTCCTTGATCAATATAAACTAAAGATAGTCCATTATAAGCACGAGCAGGTTCATCAGCTATACCCAATTGATACCAATAAAGCGCTTTGTCATAGTTTTGCTCTATTCCAAATCCACCTTCGCGGTAAAGTTCACCTAAATTGACTTTTGCTTGTTTACTGCCCTTGTCATTAGCTAAAAGAAAATATTCTTCGGCTTTCTTATAGTCTTTATCTACACCACATCCTGTAAAATGTACAACGCCCAAAAGATTAATAGCCTGTGCGTTTTCTTGATCTGCTGCTTTTTCAAACCAATATCTAGCTTTTTCGCAGTCCTCCATAGGAGTTTCATCAGCAAAAAAGTAGATATACCCCATTAGGTGTTCTTTCTCATTTTGAGTCAAGTCGTCCATCGCAATTATTTTACATTGCTTGCTATCTTCACTTCCTGACAACTCGCACTCTTCATTCAAAGATAGAAACTGATTATCATTTGATTGGCTGGAACAGCTAAATAATAAAAGCGACGAAAATAATATTAAAAACTTCAAAAAACTCTCCTGAGCTTAATCTGAGCTATGCTGAAGAAACCGTGCAAGTAAACTAAGCGTAATAACAGGAGTTTACCATGACCAAGAAAATGAGAACCTACAGTGACGAATTTAAAGCCGAAGCCGTTAAAAAGATAGCAGACAACAGCGGTAATATTTCAACCACCGCAAAGTAGCTTGGCATAGCCATGCAAATCTTATCTAACTGGTATAAAAAAGCCATGCTCGATAGATTGCTGATGTATTTACAACCACCCCAAACTAAACAAGTACCAGAGCTTATCTACCATACTCGGATAGTCACCATGTGGTCTTGCTGCCCCCATCATATCTATAATAAAGGCGCCCACAAATATCATGGCAATAGTAGCAATAATAATACCTAGGCTGTAAACCACCGTCTTCCAAATAGGCTGATTACTCTGTTCAAGGTTGCCCTCTGGTAGATGTTTGTTCAAATCATAAGGGTCATTGGAGTCAATCTGACATTCCGCTTCGATAGCTTTGCTAAAACGATGACGGTAGCTGGTTAGCATTGAAATCACTCGGCCAACATAACGCAGAGCCAATAAAGGTAGAATAACTAATGTCACTGGTTGAAATTCAAACGTGCGTTCAGGATACTCCATGTTCTCATGATCATGATGCACCTCATTGAGTATCAAACTGTAGTGGTCAACTAATTTAGGACACCTAATAAGAGGTTTTGTTAAAGTAGCGTTTCTCTGTTTCTACTGGTGTTAAATAATTGTTGAAAGTATGCGGTCTTACGGTTTGATAGTAGCCCCAGATATAGTCAGTGATGGCGCTCTTAGCCTCAAAGATATTCTCGTAGCCGCCCTTTGGCATCCACTCGGTCTTAAAGCTTCTGAAGAAGCGTTCAGTTGGCGCGTTGTCCCAACAGTTACCTTTTCGGCTCATACTTTGCGTCATACTGTCGCAACTCGCGACTGACTTGGCGAACTCTTTACTGGTGTAGTGCGTGCCCTGATCAGAGTGGAACAGCACGCCACTTGGTCTAAGTCTTGTCTGATACGCCATCTGCAACGCTTTGGCGGTCAAAGTACTGTTAGGAGAGTCTGAGATACTAAAGCCTACCACACGCCGTGCAAACAGGTCTAAAACAACCGCTAAGTAGCACCAGCCACCTTTGATACGAATATTAGTCACATCGCCCGTCCAGACTTGATTAGGCGTGCTTGGACTAAAGTTGCGGTCTAAGATATTGTCATGGGTTTTATGCACTTGATCAGCGTGCTTGTACTTGTGTGTCTTAAACTGACAGCTTTTGAGTCCCATACTTTTCATAAGATTGCCTGCTAAGTAACGCGTCAGTCTAATACTGTGCTCATTCCACAGGATAGCGATAATGGTACGAGCACCAGCCGATTGCTTTGAGTCGTTGAATATTTGACGTATCAAGGCTTTGAGTTTGACCCGCTCTATATCGATAGGTTTAGCCTGTGTGCCATAGTAGTAGCTGCTTCTGACGACACCAAACAGGTGACATAGCTTACGTTTACTTAGGCGTTTGTCTTGCTCTGCAAGCTCGCTGATCAGCGATAGACGTTCAGGCTGTCCAAGGCTAGCAGAGCCGAAGCCTTTTTTAGAATGTCGCGCTCCATAGTCAGTCGTTTAACTTGTTTGCGAAGCTCTTGTAGCTCTCTTTGATCATCGGTTAGTGCTAAACCTTGAGTTGGGCTAATGCCCTTCTGTTCTAGTCGATACTTGCGTACCCAGTTGTCTAAGGTTGATATGCCAACCCCTAAAGACTCTGCCACTTCTGCAACCTTGCGCTTGTGATCAACGACTAAGCCGATGGCTTCTAACTTGAATTCTCGGGTGTATTCTCTGCGTTTGTTAGTCATACTAAGATCCTCTTTGAGTTAGTATAGCCTCTTAAACACTGTCCAACTTTATTATGCCACTACAAACGCTTAAATGACATCAGTGGGGTTTCACGCTTTTCATGTATAGGATAGATGTAACGTATTGCTTCTTTGACTTCTTTTAGTTGCTGATCGTCACCTTCCATATAACGACGGATAAACTCAAAATAACTGATTAAACTTTTATCAAAGACATTGTTTTGAAAGGCAAGCGCAAACATACCTGTGACGGTTTCACCATCCTGATCAAAGGTGACCGCTCTGATGTCTCTGTCCTCATTGATATAGGCAATAAAAAAGGTTAAATCGTCCCAGTTATACACTTCTACTTTACGGTTATATTGACGGACATAGACCTTACGGGTTTTACGGTTAAAGCGGATAGGAGAATGCCATGTGGTAAATAACTCGGTTGAGAGCATACTTATTAATGGACAAAAGGCTAAAACCATAGAAAAAGCAAGAATAAGACAAACACTTAAATATATAATATTAAAATTTGTTATAAATCTCATTACCGCAAAGATGATACCGTTGCTAACAGACAGTCCAACAAACCCTAAAAACAACCCCCATCCTACGGCATCGCCACGTCTCCTTTCATTACGGCCAGTGGTTTCTAGATAAGTTGAGTTGAACTGTACAACCGTTTGTTGAGGGTGCAACGGCACATCATAGGTTTTATCTTTTTCCAATGGCACTCTTTTATGGATACCTTTCACATTATCGAGCTTCTGCCCAACCGCCTGATACCCAGGGGTTAAAAATGGCGGCTTCTTGGTCAGTCGAAATCGCCCTTCCATATCTACAATATATCCACTCATTATTCATTGTCCTTAAGATCGGTATCTTCACCTGCTACAGCACGGTCAAACTCATATTTGATTGACCTTGTCTTTAGCAGCGCCTATACCTATAAATATATTGCATCCTACACACAATTTTCGGACAGTTGTTCTGTTACACTATATTTTTTATTCTGTTGATGATAAATACCAAAAAAATAAACCGCCCCACTCTTAGAGCTAGGACGGTCAGACCAATCGTCTACATAAAATTACCGCTCATACCAATACCCTAGCGACAACCACCTTCTATCCTGTTGCGTTTTGTCGGGCAGTTGGACAAAGCCGTAATGGAGCAACTATAAAGATACACCTATCCTGTGATGCCGATGGATATCCGCTCGATTTTAAAATCACTGGGGGTGAGGTTCACGACAGTCAAGTTGCAGATGAATTGAGGATACGCCCTAGTATGTAGGGCTGAAAAATGAAATCTGATTACATCCTAAAATAACAACGCTTCTTAGCCTCATTTTACCAAAGACAAATAGAGTAAACCCCTATGTCAAAACTTAGTTCACTCAATATAAAGATACTACTTGGCTTGTGTTTATACATCATCATTTTGTTTATCACTATAAACACATATGAAAAACATGAGGAAAAGGTTAAGAGAGAGAATAAAGTCGTCGAATGGGGTGCTGATATAGCAGGCGCCAATTATACTCTATATAAATCGGACAACTTTGGTACGGAAATTAGTTTACAAGCATCGGATAAAATACCCAGTTACAGTACCAGCTTTTATTTAGCAGACGATACTTGGCTGCGCTCGCTTGTTGGCGGCTCTGGTTCTTGGGGCTACGGTAGTACTCCACTGGGTGGTAATGATTTTGAGCAGCCACTACCAGATAAAGTACGTGTTACTTATTTAGATAACGTAGCCAACCAATACTATCAAGGCGAGTATGACTTGCCTACCGATAAGATATATGAGCTGATGACCAGTACTGATAAAAATATGGAAAGTGAACGTCCTGGAGATGCTGGACTTGATAGTAATTATTACGCTATTGAGCTAGCCTTTGCGCCCAATGGTTGGGTGATTGTCTTTGTCACTGGTTGGCCTGGACGAACAGAAATAGCTTCATTCCAAGCCACTCCTATCGAGCCTGACCCAAAAACGCTAGAAGGTGAACCGGTATCTAGTGGCGATGAATACCTTTATATTGATTACCCCACTCTCAACATCGAAAGTGATTGAAAAAAGAAGAGCATCTCACTAATCTATTGTTTTCGACCAAGAATCCAACGGAGTCATGAGATGCCCATAGACGAATTTATCATCAATATCTATTTAATGGTAGAGCAATATTACAAAATAGTCGTCACTAAACCCTTGCGAGGGGCAGGTTACGCGCCAAAGCTGAGTGATCCTGAGATTATTTGCATGGAACTGGTCGGTGAGTTTT
>NZ_RRYW01000118.1 GCF_014861365.1 Psychrobacter sp. FME6 | reverse complement strand
ATGAATTGAATCATGATTTTAGTCAGCGGTCGAGCTCCGCCTGGGCGAAAAAAGCGGCAGCCTTACGTATGATCTCATTAGCTTGCTTGAGCTCTCTATTCTCGCGTTCAAGCTCTTTAATACGTTGATCTTGGCTTTGAGCTTGTACCGACGCAGGAACGGTTTGATCGTTGTATTTTTTATGCCATGATCGTAGGGTTTCAGGCGTACAGCCAATCTTAGGAGCAATGGCTTGAATAGCTGACCATGTGGAGGGATAGTCGCCTGACGCTTCAATAAGCATGCGAACGGCGCGTTCTTTAATCTCAGGAGTGTAGGCTTGTCTTTTCATTGTCGTATTCTCTCAGAATGTTGAGTCTCCGACAATCCCGGGGCGGTTCATAAATACCTAAATAGACTGTTATAAGTGGTTCCATTATAGCAGTCTGTTTTAAGTGGCCTGTTAATAGGTTCGAAGGGTGAAATAGCTGGTTCCGCTAGGGTATACCAAAATTTCGCACTGGAACTGCCAGAGTACTATCGTAGAATCTGATACGCTAAAACCTAACTTGTATCGATATAATTTAATCCAAAACCTTAAAAAAATCAGTATTTAACTCTAACAACTCCTGATCCGTTTGTGCGGCAACGATAATACCTTCGCCAAATACAAACAAAGTGTCAGATTTCTGCTTAGCATTTTCCGCACTTATCTGTTCAAAATTATCAAGTAGCCATTTCCTAACCTCAGTTTTATGCTGCTTGGCTATTAAATGAGGTGAAGACTGTTTATCTGAATACTCTGCGCAAGCGTTGATAAACATACAACCATAAAAATCCTCTGATAACGTCCAGTTCTTGAGGAAGTTTAAGTAGCAAGTGGCAACATCTGCTACTTTCTCAATCTCAAAATCATCAAAGTCATTTTCTAATTGAGTCATAAACATCTGATGACGATATTTAAGCGCCTCCTCAATCAAGCCTTCTTTACTACCAAAATGGGCATACAAAGTCCGCTTGGTAGTCCCTGCTTTCTTTGCTAAAAGCTCTACTCCACTATCGTGAAAGCCTTGCTTATAAAAGAGCTCATAACTTTTTTGTAGAATAGTATCTCGTAATTCCATTAGTTCTTCTCCTGTTATTTTTATTCAGTGAAAACAATAATAGTATTTTTACATACCGTTCGGTATACTTTAAATTATACACCGAACGGTATATCGATAATGATACCTTTTTATTTACGATAGGAGTAAGTATGCATTCATTCTTTAATTGGCATAAGCTAAGCGGTCAAGTCAACGAATGCCCAAAGAGATTACCTTTACCGATGATAGTAGTGGCTTGGCTAGGCGGCACCATTGCCACTGCAACGCTTGCTATATTAGGAAGCTCAATAGAACTTATCATGATTTTAGGATCGTTTGGCGCAAGTTGTTTACTAATATTTGCCTATCCTACCAGCCCTTTTGCCCAGCCGAGAAATGTTATAGGTGGGCATGTTATTGCGACTTTTACAGGACTGGTATTCATGACGTTATTTGGTATTCACTGGTGGAGTATGGCAACTGCTGTTGGCACTGCCATTGCGCTAATGCTGATATTTAGAATGCCTCATCCACCTGCTGGGTCTAACCCTTTAATAGTTATGCTAGGTGCAGTAAATTGGAGTTTTTTGATAACACCCACTCTAATCGGTTCAATCGTTTTGGTAATGGTAGCGCTGATTTATAACAATTTGGGTAAAGGTAAACAGTATCCGACTTATTGGTGGTGAATTATCTGAACCGCATCGGGATTGTCTGGGACTTAACACTCTGAGAGTTAGTCTATAGTTCAATGCCTGTATACCGCATCGATCACGGATAGAATATGTATGGCAAGTACACCACGAAGTACACTGTGATTCTTTCAATGAGTTAAAGTGTTGATGCCATTAGCCCACAGCCCAAGTTTCGAGTCCTCACTAGGGTACCGAACTTAATAATTTGCAAGCTCATCCTCTTGCTCATAACAGACCTTCAACCCAATCTGTACGGCTTCGCTAAGATCAGCTCCCTCCTTGACACTATAAGGCACATTTGGCGTCAAACGTCCCAGCTTTAAGCCATCCACCGCTGATTTATTAAGCGGTGTACCAACATAAGACTCATCAGTGTAACCCTTAGGATGAAAGTACACCTCACGACCAAAAGCAGGATTCGAGGCACACCCAATCTCACCCTCAGGCACTGTAAATGGATAAGGGGTGGTGTAACTTTCATTCCATGCATGCTCATTCACTACGATATAGCCTGAACCATACATCTCATCTTTATTACCTGAACTGCACCCTATAATCGCGATAGACGCTACCGCAATTAACCACCTGGACATATTGATTCGCATGGCACACCGTCCTTATCACGGTCTAGCTTAGTGTTTCCGCATTTAAGTGCTAGTTTGGCTTGTTCACAGCTGACCATTTGCGTACAAACACGAGGCAAGCCTTTGCATTGTGAACCACCAGCACCTTTAGCAAACAACGGATGATCTACCTCAACATCGCTATAAAATGGATTGTCAGTGACCACTGCATGAGATGACAGGGCAAAGATAGATAACGCCATACTTAGAATAACTTTCTTCATAAAACCGACTCTTTTTAATATCCGCAATACTATCTTCAGATAGTAACATTACCCTATATTTGTTTAACAAAGTGAGCGCCATGTGACTAAATATCTAATTTACACATCAAATTATTTATGATTTGCCTCACAGATAAGTTAATGCGATAGTTGTTCATTGAACGTTCTGTACAGTTGTACTGGACACTTGCTAAAAACGTACTTGAACACTAGGTAAACCATGAACATATCGGTGACGAAAGCAGCAAAAGAATGGGGTGTCTCAAGAACTACCATCTATCAGAAAGTCAATGATGGTGAGTTATCCAGAACCGCAGATAAGAAAATAGACACGTCTGAGATGTTGCGGGTGTTTGGTGAGCCAATTTCTAAAAAACGTACTAAACGTTTGGTGAACACTGTCCAAAGTACACCTCTGAACACTCAAAGCGTTCAGTACAATACAGACACTGAACACCAATTAGCGCTCGAAAAGCTCAGAAATGAACACCTCAACCAACAGGTGAGTGATCAAAAGAGGTTGATAGAGAATTATCAGCAGCAGATAGCACAGCTCAACAAAACGCTGGATAAAGCCAACGCCAGTATCCAGGATTTCGCACAAGTGAGATTGCTAGAATTTAAAAAAGCTGAGCAGGACTACGAGTCACCACTTGAACAAGAGAAAGAAAAAAAAGACAACTCAACCGTAGCTACGGTTGAGAAGAAAAAAAGATGGTGGGAATTTTAAACGTTGTAAGCTTATCGACTAATGATCTAACAAATACTCTTCTAGCGCATCGTTAATCATATCTTGGTAGTTTCCGCCGGTCTTTTTCGCCTTATCCTGGAATCTCGCGATGATACTAGGACTTACGATACTGGCATCAACCATAGGATCATCTGCCACCACACTACCACGAGTCGCACCCGACCAGTCGGTGACTTCTGGCATATCAGACAAATCAATATCATCATCTGAGAGCATCGCCAATCGTTGCAAGTTGGCTTCTTGCTCAGCGCTCAAAGACGGCAACTCATTTGCTTTATAGCTAACCCTGTTCATAAAACCGCCTTTCAAACTTGGTGGCACGTCGTGCTGATATGATACGAATAGCCTTACCACCATCCCTATCTCTTTGAGTATTAGCAGCAGGGTTATATAAGAAAACAGTAAATGAAGCGAGAAAACAGTCCTAAAAAAAGTATTGTTTTAAGGCTTTTTGATGATTATTTCACTGCACCAAGCGCTTGCCACCGCTCTTCACCATTCTCATATCGGTCTTGCTGACGCAAACAGAGTGGATCAAGAAATACACGAGCCGCTTCTTCAAAGGATAAGCCATGTTTGCGTTGATTACTGCTATTTTTCTGTTCATCCCATTCAAATTCAATCATTGATCACCGTCTTCAAGCATATTGGTGCTAGGCATTGTCTGATAATCAAAAGATAGTGGTATGCTATTGGTTTCTGCCACCTGATGCAAAAACAGCTTAATCGCTTGAGAAGGCGTTAAACCGTAGCCCTCAAGCACCGAAAACGCCTTGTCTTTTAATTCTTGATCCAGACGGATATTATAATTGGTTGTGCTCATAGCATTACTTATCGCTTATTCATGTACGTTTAATATAAGCAATAAGTACTGTCAATTCAATATTTTAGATCTTTGGTCTTTTACGAACAGTGATAGTAACGTGCTACTCATCCAATTCACGCAGGAAATCATCAATTTTCTGTTCTAGCTCTTTTTGTATGACGTAGAGTTCGCTCGCGCTATATTCTCTTAGCATACTTTCCTCATCTTTTAGCTCAAACATCTTTTTAAGTATGCTATCGCTATGAGATTCGTTCTCTAAACCAAAGGTGTTAAGACGACCCATTTGACGGTAGTATTCTCGTTGCGCCTCTTCAAACATCATGAAATGGTTACTTGCTACTGATACACCTTCAATACCCATAGATTGCTCCTTTTTATACTAGGAAAATGTCCCTTTATGAAATTTTTATTTATTTAATATCAATCATTTACTTATCAAAAAGAGATCTATTTCTTTTATTTGCTTGCCTCGCTTCAAACCTCTTCACGGCAGTATCTACCTCTTCATGTGTGGGCTGTACAGATGGCTCATCACTAGCATCTGTATTGCTTTCTTGGATTGGGTCATTGGAATATAGGTCAACAAAAATTTGTTTTTTTACCTCAGACTTAACCTCAACATTACTGCTAGAATTATCTGTAGCGACAGATAATTCCTTTGATTCTTTTCTATAGCGGTAAAGATAATTGGTCAGTGTGCCAGTCGTTAGAATGAGATCATGGCGCTCAGCTAATATCTCAACCACACCTTCATAGGTATATGAAACAGCTAGCTCTTCGATCACCTCATAAAGATCACGAAATTTAGAAAATTTTGTTCTCTTAGCCATAAATTGCTCTCTATCTGGTTTTTAGCGGTTACTAATATGAGTATAAGGTGCTATTTATAGTTTGCTCATAATTTGCTTACGAAATGCTTGTGGTTTGCTTAGTTTTTGCTCGTAGTTTGCTCATAATACAGCAGTCTTATTATATTTGCTCATAATTTGCTAGCGAAATGCTCGTAGTTTGCTTAGTTTTTGCTTGTGTAACGCTCTTATAAGCCTTTTTAGCTAAAAAGGCTTACGGAAGGTAGAAAATAACCGATTTTTCTACCTGCTTTTTGGTCATTAAATTATCCAATTTAATGACTACACCATACGCACCCCCTCGGGATGAAAAAAAGCTTATTAAATCAGTAACTTACCCGATTTAAGACGCTTTTTTCTGCATGCAAAGTGCAAACAAAATAGATTTAAGTAACTGATATTTATGATATATTACTGTCCACAATTTGTAAACAAGGATAATTATGTACACCCCTACCGTGTCATTCAGATTAAAACCTGAAGTCTACTTAAAACTAGAAGCAATAGCCGCAGAGGAAGGGCAATCTCCTGGCGTCTACTTGAAGAAAAAATTGGAATCAGATACCAATAGTTTTCTTGAAGATCTTAAGTTTATGAAAGGAGATATTAGTGAGATTCTGTACTTATTGCAGTCGGACGACGAAGATATAAAGGCAGTAGAGAGCACATCAAATCAGAATGATATGGTCAAGGCTTTGATGCCAATAGTGCTAGAATCGTTATTGATATTAAGAGAGGTGGCAGCACCTAATAAAGTTGCTAATGCTCAAAAACTGGTCAACAAGGCTGGGATAAAATCCCACAATAGTTTGGATTAAAAATTAAATATACATTGCCTTTGTCTCAGCTGATACAAGGGCTTTTTTTGAGAAGCCATTCAATGTCCAGAAAATTGTCCTTGATAGCATCAAGGTGAAGACTGCTAGAGATACTAGCTGTCTTCCACAAATTTTAGTTGCTATAGACAAACACATAACTGTATAAGCCCATATTAGCCGTTTAAGAAGGTGCAAAGGTAAATTACCCAGCAGATACCAAATGATATTTAGAACCTTGTAGGAGGCTAAATAGGAGGGTTTTATCTCCATATTATTAGAGATTAGATCGCCATTATCAAATAAGCTGAAATTACTGATATTCAATTAATTGCTATATTTACTAGTCTTTTCTTTTATTATTTTAATTATTAACAACCAAAAAGGTTTTTAATGTTTTTAAATGCTTTTAAAAGCTTTTACGTCCTCTAAAACCCTTGGGGTTAGAGGTTTTTAGACTCTATAAAGCAACGTTTTACGACCTATAAAGCAACGTTTTACGACCTATAAAGCAACGTTTTACGACCTATAAAGCAACTGGTGATAATAAAAGTTGCTTTAACAACCTTAAGGTAATATAGTTGCTTAAAATTAGTTGGAAGATGGAAATGTCTAAACAGTTAGTTACTAAGGATAATTCTTTAATTGGCGCTAGTTATAGCCTAGGGGTAGTTGAACAGCGCTTGATATTTTTAGCGATTATTGAGGCAAGGGAACAAAAAACGTTAATAGAAGCAGGAGGTTTGTTACGAATTTATGCGCAAAGCTATGCCAAACAATTTAATGTAGAAAAGCATACATCTTATGAAGCCATGAAAAGGGCAGTAGAGGGATTATATGAGGCAGGTTTTGCTTATAGTAAGATAGATGAACGTTCGGGAAAGATAGGACATTATAAAAGCCGTTGGGTGGATAAGATCGGCTATATTGATGACTTAGGCTGTGTCGAATTAGTATTTGCAAGTGATGTAATTCCTTTGATTACGAGGCTTGAAGCACGTTATACGGAATATGAGTTGAAGCAGGTCGTAGGATTGCAGAGTGAGTATGCAATAAGGCTGTATGAGTTGATTATTCAATGGAGGTCAGTAGGTAAGACGAGTCAGATATCGCTTGTGGAATTGCGCGAAAAGCTAGGCTTGGTAGATGAATACCAACGAATAGAAGCCTTCAAAAGACGAGTTTTAGACTTGGCAATCACTCAGATTAACGAACACACTGATATTACTGTTGAATACGAACAACATAAACAAGGGCGCATCATTAAAGGCTTTACATTCAAGTTCAAAGTGAAGAAGAACAAAGGAAGCATTAATACTAAAGTTGAGGCTGATAACGGTGATATGTTCACTATTAAAGGGTTAAACGATAAACAGTTGGGGCGTATTGCTCGCAACCCTAGTTTTGTAGCAGATTATAATGATCTAGTTAGTTCGACTAGCCCCGCTGGTCAAGATATGAATATGTGGGAATTTGAGATGATTAATCGTCTTAAAAAAGACATTTCTCAATTTAAGAAGCGTCCAATTAGAGAGTATCTTGAATATTAATTCTTAAAACTAATGGTTGCAAAGCTTAGAGATAAATATTGATTTTGGGAGTTTCCCAAACTCTGTGTAACTGCTTATAATCCACTAACAGGAGAATAAGC
>NZ_RRYW01000117.1 GCF_014861365.1 Psychrobacter sp. FME6 | reverse complement strand
CAATCAGGTGTTCTATAATATAATTTAGCGTTGCACTTGGTGTGTTAATCTAAGAATAGAATTAAACTGCGTTATTTAGTTTATGTATATGTGTAAAGCCGCCTCCTATATATTCGGGGCGGTTCAAAAGGTATGCATAGGTAGTTAATAGCTTCTTAAAAACTTCATTATCGCTATCATAATAAGAGTAAAGACTGTAATGGCGAACAAGCCATAAAGTTCTTTAACATCCATTGTCATGAATTTTTCTATTAGCTCCATTGCAGACTCCTTATTTTATATTTTTAATAACTTACTATACTATTTCTTCCTACTAAGAACTACCACCTTAGAAAAGACGTTTCTCAATTTAAGAGGCGTCCACTCGGATACTATCTTCTTATCAAGTCCAAACTTTTTTGCTGTCGCGATTCCAGTATGTCCTTGTCGATAGTATGCTATGACTTTGAGCTTAAAACCTAGAGTGTAACGCATAAAAACACCTCATAAGTTGTGTCTAACTTATGAGGGTCAGTTCACTAGTGGGGCTTTTTTTAGATCAGCGTTTATGAAAAACAACGCCCCAAGCGGTCTTATTCAGACCCTATTAGGGTATGTAATATAACGTAGGTATAACTTTGTGCCCCTTAAGTGACATGGCTTTACGAGGAAACTGCTAATTGACGAAAGTGTGATGAGAGCGTAAACTCAAGTGCTAGAAACGACTAACCCCCAGAGACGGCAATCTCTGAGGGTTAGATGAATTTTAATCTGTGTCAGCAGATATAAAACCCATTTTTCGATACGGCTATTTTATATCAGCAGGCGCACCAACACAAGTGTGCGTGATGTTAATACTACCGGAAATATACGAAATACTCCCCCATAAGCCTTATTGCACCGATGATTTAGGTACTCTTGTCATTCGTCCTAGGCAAACTGCCGTCAAAATGCGGTACATTCAGCATAACCCTCCTTGCATGACCCACTTTATCTGCCTAGACATTGATCATCGGCATGGCGCAATGCGTTGGGCGGAAGAATATCTACCACCGCCACGGTGGACAAGCCAAAACCCCTCAAATGGACACGCTCATATTGTCTATGAGCTAAAAACACCTGTTTGCACCAGTGAGCATGGCAGCCGTAAAGCCTTAGAATACCTCGCTAAGATACAAGCAGGGCTTGTCAGAGAGACAAAAGCAGACGTCGGTTATACCAACTTCATCACCAAAAACCCGATGCACGAGTATTGGCGTACCGAAGTATGGACAAAAGAAGCCTACGAGTTAAATTATCTAGCCGAGTTTGTTGATCTCAGACCTTTAACGAACACAGAGAAAGAATACGGACTTGGTAGGAACTGTTCACTGTTCGATACCGTTCGCCATTGGGCGTATTCTGCGATTAGAGAGCATCGAGGCAAGACTTGGGATCAGTGGCACAATTCTGTACTTAAACACGCTCAGAACGCAAATATGATGTTTTTAGAGCCGTTACCATACTCAGAAATCAAAGCCACAGCTAAAAGCATCGCAAAATACTGCTGGAAACGTGATTCTTACCACTATAATGAGTTTATTTATCGCCAAGCGATTAAAGGTAGCAAAGGCGGTAAAGCTAGTAATTCACCAAATGGAGGGATTGCAAGGTCAGCAAAGTATAATGATAAGAGATCTAAAGCAACCAAGCTTAGAGATTTAAACCTTACTACGAAAGAAATAGCGATAGAGCTAGGTGTGTCAGATCGAACAATACGAAACTGGCTAAGAAAACCAAGTTTTTAAGGCGGAAAGTGCAAGCCTAAATCAGATAACAGCCAGTTAGAGGGGGGATCTGATTTAGCTCAGGCGGTGCCTAACTTTTTACTTAGGCTGTTCCTTACCTCTGTCTAAGCTTATCTTTAACTTTTTCTGGTACTTTACATACTTCTTCGTATGGTGCAAATTTGTCAGCGAACTCCTCAACTGTTTGTTTGTTTTGTGGTGGGGTTTTAGATGATGCGAGTGTATATTGTTCTGTTAATTCGGCGCATGTTTCTATTTGCTCGCTAATCTTATTTACTGTGGCTTCGTCTACTCTACTCAAGGGTTCGTTTCCCATTGATGTTCTCAGCTTTTCGCCGTCTTTGGTTAGTTTAAAAACGACAGCCATTCCCATGTTGTCGGACCAGATTAACTCGCCTGTTTCACCTTCTGTCAAGGCGGATATCTCCTCATCTTCTTCTTGAGTTATCATAGGATTTGGTGGAGGCTTAGGGAGAAACTCGTAGTTGACATCTGTATTTAACATATAGGTGTCGCCGTCTTTATATATTTCACTAATTGAAATGCTGGTATTTTTATAATTGCTGTCTCTATCTGCTTGCCAGTAACCGATGTAGTTAGTTTTATCGCTGATCGAATATTCTTTTTCTGTGTGATCATTAGTTGAAGAGCATGCTGATAATATGCTGATAGAAAGAATTGATAGTAATAAACGCATAAACTTTTATTCCGTAAGACTCTATAGTTTTTTAAGGGCTGCATTGGTATTTAAAATTATGGCTATAATATCATAGCAAACATTTGTTTCAATATTTTTTTATAGCCATAATTTACCGTGGGCACAATACCCAAACTCCTCACAAAAAGGTGTGAGAGGTAAAAAAACAGCTAGTTCGAGAGCTATGTTGATAATACAGCAGAAGCTAATTTAGGACATTTTAATCAGATTTCTTGATCATAATGACCTACTTATCGGTTTAACAGTGATTAAAGTCGTATCTAAATTGACCTCAAATAATGCAATCTTTTTAACTTACCACAGGGCATATTAAAATGCGTCCTAAGGACGCATTTTAATATGCCCTGCATGTAATGTCAATTTCTGAAAGCCTTATTAGCTATAGCTTAGGTAAAATATCTCTCATTTACAATAAAAAGCTTGCAATCTAATCACATATTGTTTATAAGTCCTAAGGACTTATAAACAATATGTGATCAATATGCGGAAAACTATTTCTATAGAAGAGGCTACAAGCCTTTGGGTAATCGGGTTAGCTAGAAAAACAGCTTTCTTCGATTCAGAGTTGTATGAGTTTTTGCATTACATACGTGAAACTAGATCCTTCCAAAACCAAAGTATAAAGGGGTTTAGGACGGATAGTAATTTAAAGAAAAAATTATCTGAAGTTACAGATTATCTTGTATCTAGCGGCTTAGTACAAAAACCACATGACAACTACTTCGTTATCGCTAACAAAACCCCGAGCGACCTAGAAATAGTTTGCTCGCTATATAATATAGGCTATATAACGTATTTGAGCGCCATGAGGTTCTACAATCTTACTAACAGAATTCCAAAGAGAATTGACTATATTGCGCCGACTAGACCATTGTGGAAGAAAACACAGTCACAACTTCTCTCAGAAAACAGCATAGACGGTGAAAACCTAGAAAAGAATAATTTCTTTATACCTCCATACCCTTCTGAACGTATCAAAATTAAGGGCAAATACCTTAATGTTCACTCTCGCTCACACCTTTACCCTCATATGAATAAAGGCGAAAGCGTTAGAATCATTAGCATTGGAGATTTGTTCTTGGAAATGGTGAGAAATCCCGATTTATGCGGTGGATTTCAACATGTTTTAGAGGTCTATGAAGAAATGGCAGAGGTTCTTTTAAATGAGATCATAGACTCAGTTGAGTTATATGGCACTGCTATCGATAAAAGTCGCATTGGTTTCATCTTAAACTCCCATTTGGATATTCAGGATCCTATAATCGCTGAATGGAAGACTTATTCCACAGCTAGAGGAGGAAGTCGTAAAATGATATCAAACGAACCTTACTCAGACTCATATAGTGAGGACTGGTGCATCTCCCTTAATCACAGTGTGTTTAATTAATCATGAAAAATATTGAAGAGTGGATAGATAGAGCAGAAAATGATGATAAAAAAAAATTTAGGCAGGCTATTCACTTAATTTTATTGGCTATATCTCGTGATAGATTCTTGTCGCAAAATTTAGTCATAAAGGGAGGAATAGTACTATCTTTAGCTTATGGCTCGGAACGCTATACAACCGATCTAGATCTATCTTCTTTAGATAACATGGAGGCTTTAAGCAAAGAAGAGCTAGAATTAAAGCTAAGTAAGCAAATTACAGCCGTTGTTGCCTTAAGTAACTATAACTTAAAGCTCCTAGTTCATTCTATAAAATACATGCCTAAAGATCCTAGTAAAGTAAAGTTTCCGGCTTATAAAGCGAGAATTGGGTATGCGGATAGCACTAATTTGAAAGCTGTAACACGCCTAGATAACAAGCAGTCTCCTCATATCGTTGAGCTTGATATTAGCTTCAATGAGAGTGTATCAGTAAGTGATACTGAGAACTTCAAGTTAACTGACCGACTCAATGTTCTATGTTACTCACTTGAACAGCTTGTAGCTGAGAAGTATCGTAGCATACTACAACAGGTCGTTAGAACTCGTAGTCGCCGTCAGGATGTTTTCGATATTCACTACCTTTTAAACCAAGAAGCAAGTCTTTTATACTCAAACGAAACTAAAAAAACTGTATTAGATAAACTGATTAAATGCTCTGAGGGTAAAAGGATAGAAGCATACTTGAATCAATCTGGAATGAGAGATGAAGAGATAAAAAACCTTTCACTCAAGGATTTTCATACTCTTTCTCTTGAAATAGATGTAGATATAGAAATACCTCCAGAAGATATGTATACAGTAGTCCAAGATTATTTTGAATCACTCCCATGGAGCCTTTGCCTACACTTGTAAGCCGCTATATCTGCTGATACAACGGCTTTGTTATATTTACTAAATACCTTCATTCTTTTCTATCTGCTATCCATTCTTTTTGGGTTATTTTATATAGTGCGTATTCGGAAAGTGGGTCTGTTACCTCAAAAGCAGGGTGTTGGAAGTCTTTTTCCGTATTTTTCATCTTAAGGCGTTGCATGACTAGTTGTGAACGTTTATTTATCTTTGAAGTGAACGATACTACCTCATTAAGTTTTAGTTCTTCGAAAGCAAATTTTAAAGCAGCATTTGCGGCTTCCGTTGCGTAGCCGTAGCCCCAGAACTCTTTACCTAATCTCCAACCTATTTCAATGCAAGGGTTGAATGGGAAATCATATTGCGGTTGATGTAAGCCTACAAACCCTATGAAAGTACCACTATCTTTTAGGCTTACTGCCCAAATTCCCCAGCCTCTTTCCTCTATGAGCGATTGACACTTTGAGGCCATGGCATCACTTTCTTCTGTCGATAGTAGCTTAGGGAAATACTCCATTACATCCTTATCCGAATTCATTTTAGAAAATGGCCCCAAGTCTGTCTTCTGCCATTGTCTTAAATAAAGGCGATTTGTTTCTATTTTTTTTGGCATATCTATTCTACGTTCTTCTAGAAGTTGTTTATGGGAATAAAGGCTGTTCCCTAGTGAGGACTTGAACACGGAACCTAAGTTATTGATATTAAATTTTTTATATATTGATGGTCGCTGTCAATGTACTTATGAATGTAATTATTGTGATTAACTCGAAGGTTTTTTGACTTGATTCATTCTTTTATTATCCTTAAAGCTACTTACTAGACAGAATGTAAAATCACTAGATAGCCTTGATAAAGAACATATAGCCCAACACCAAGAGCTAAAAATAGCACAGCTATCAAGGAAAATAGAATTATCTTGCTACTTTTTTTCATTTTCATCTCTCAAAGCCTAGCTAAGGCTTTTTATGTCTGTTTTGACGTTCAATATCATGGCGAGGGTGTGCCGTTCTTAACGTCCAACTTTGGGTAGTGGATAGATCGTTCAATCTTGCGCTTATCTCATAAAATCGTGTTTGGTGCGCTATACAGGCATCGAACTATCTGCTGTTTAAGCCCCTAATTAGCCTTGAAAATATAGCACGCTTACCAAACTACACTAAACGATTGTATAGAGATGATACTAGAATGGCATCATCTTAACTCTACATTATTAGTGAAGCAGATATGAAGAATAACCAGTATTGTTATCTTAAAAGAGCACATCATAACCGTATCATAAGTGCATTGGCTATCAGTAGTCTATTATTCGTGGTCAGTGGCTGTGACAGCACTATGAAAGAGTCTAAACCTACTGACAGCGTAGCCAATACCACATCAAATTCAGATAAATCATACTTACCAGATAAAGCTAAAAGCAACGCTGACGCTCAAGCAGATAGTCCGGTTGATTTTATTGCTGCTGATGATGACGCTTCTACTTCAGACGGCATCGAAAAAGTCATTACTGCCAACAATCAATTTGCCGTTGCTATGTATCAGCAGATAAATGGTCAACCTGACCAAGCAGATAAAAACGTATTTTTCTCGCCTTATAGCCTGTCTACGGCGATGGCCATGCTGTATGCCGCAGCGGAAGGGGAAACCAAAGAGCAAATTCAGAAAACTTTTTACTATCCCTCAATGGATGTTCTTAATCCTAATAGCGCCGCGCTCTATAATCAATTTAACAAACCCAATCCTGATTATAAACTTGCTACGGTCAACGATTTATGGATGGAACAAGGGTTAACACCTACTAAATCCTACGTAGATACGGTACAACGTTATTACGGGGGTCAAGTGACTAACCTTGATTTTGAAGATAATCCTGATCCTTCACGCCTCATTATTAATAAAAAAATCGCTCAGCATACCAACCAGCTGATCCCTGAATTACTGCCAAAAGGCAGTATTAAAAAAATTACGGTCGCCGTATTAACCAACGCCGTTTACTTTAAGGGCGATTGGAAAACGCCATTCAATATTCAAAGCACCAGTGAGCAGCCTTTTTATAACCATGTGGGTACAAGTCCTAATATAAAAATGATGCATACACAGGCGGATTTTGGTTATAGCGAGGACAAACAGGTGCAGGTCGTGCAATTGCCTTATAAGGGTGATGACTTATCTATGCTGGTGATATTACCAAAATCTAAAGACAAGACAGCCATGCAGCAGCTGGTGCGTGATTTAAGCGCTGATAAGATTAAAGAGTGGAATAAAGACTTAATTACGCAAGAAGTGAACCTTCACTTACCAAAGTTCAAGCTTAAAGAACGCTACGACATGAAAGATATGCTGTCAGATATGGGCATGCCCATTGCTTTTAATCAAGACAAGGCTACTTTCAAACTGTTTGATCAGCCTTTATCTACATGGATAGATGAGATCTATCATCAGGCGGTGGTCATCGTCGATGAAAAAGGCACCGAAGCAGCGGCAGCGACTGGCATTGTAGTATCTACTGAATCTGCCTCTGCTCCACCACCTGTTTTTAAAGCCGATCACCCGTTTCTTTTTATGATTAAAGACAATAAAACTGACGCAATACTATTTTTAGGTCAAGTGAATAAGCCTTAGTGGGAAACCACCTTAACTAGGGTATATCCTATTAAAAACTGGCTTATATGCCATAAGAGTAGTTTTTTTTAATGGCTAAGTTTGTCTTTGTTTGAGATATATATCGTGCCAAGCTGATAATGAGCTTCTTCATTTCCT
>NZ_RRYW01000116.1 GCF_014861365.1 Psychrobacter sp. FME6 | reverse complement strand
TCTAGGTCTTTTTTTCACCTCGCATTTGGTATTGCACTTCATGTGTTAATCTAAGTTGTTATTTTTTGAGGATATCACTTTTTATGAGTAAATTACCTCGCTCTACTATTCTATTGCCAGTCTTTGTACCGGCAGCAGCCATCATGTTGTTATTGGTGATCGGCACAGCGATTAACCCTGTAGCTGCTGGCGAGTTATTTAGTACGGTACTGGATTTTACCACCGACACTTTCGGTTGGTTCTATATGTTGGCAGTAGCTATATTTTTAATGTCTATCATTGCCTTGGCGTTTTCGCCTTATGGCAGTATTAAGCTGGGCCCTGACCATGCGGAGGCTGAGTATAAGTTTTTAGAATGGTTTGCCATGCTGTTTTCAGCGGGATACGGGATTGCTTTGCTGTTCTATGGAGTAGCAGAGCCAGTCATACATTTTGCCAGTCCACCGCTTGCCACGCCGCAAACTATTGAAGCTGCCAAAGAAGCGATGCAAATTGCCTATTTTCACTGGGGTTTTCATATTTGGGCGATATATGGTGTGGTCGGTTTATCATTGGCTTATTTTGCCTTTCGCCATGGTTTGCCGCTGTCAGTACGCTCAACGTTATACCCATTAATTGGAGATAGAATCTATGGCCCTATTGGGCATACCGTTGATGTGTTTGCGATTGTGGGTACGATGTTCGGTATCGCCACCAGTTTAGGTCTGTCAGTGGCGCAAATTAACGCGGGTTTGAACTACTTGTTGCCAGAGATGGTTCCGGTAAGTACGACCGTTCAGGTTATTATTATTGCGCTGGTTACAGCCGCGGCTTTGGTGTCGGTGTTAGCAGGTATGGATAAAGGCGTGAAGCGCTTGTCTATCCTAAATATGGTATTAGCAACCGCGCTGATGTTGTTTGTGTTTATCGTTGGTCCCACTATTTTCATTCTAAATGCCTTTATGGAAAACACGGGCAGTTATTTGGGCAATATCGTTGAGCGTACCTTTAGCCTGCAAGCGTATCAATCGAGTGACTGGATCGGTAGCTGGACGTTATTTATCTTTGCATGGACGATTGCATGGGCACCTTTTGTCGGTTTGTTTATTGCTAAAATTAGTCGTGGTCGTACCATTCGTGAGTTTGTATTGGGTGTGATGTTGGTACCCACCATCTTTACTTTCTTTTGGTTTTCGGTTTTCGGCGATACAGCGCTCCATATGATTATGGTTGAGGGTTATGAGTCGCTGATTACTGAGGTGCAGAATAACCAAGCGATTGCCTTATTTAAACTATTGGAAAATCTACCTTTTACTCAAATAGTGTCTTCGATTACTGTATTATTGATTATTACCTTTTTTGTCACCTCATCGGATTCGGGGTCATTGGTTATTGACTCGCTCGCCGCGGGCGGACGTAGTGATACGCCATGGTGGCAGCGCTCGTTTTGGGTAATAACCGAAGGGGCAGTCGCTGCGGCTCTACTTATCGCTGGTGGTCTAAACGCTTTGCAAACAGCGGCTATCGTCAGTGCTTTACCGTTTGCGGTCATTATATTGATTTCAACATTTGGTATGTGGCGCGCACTACGTATTGAAGGGCATCGTAACCAGAGTTTAGGCAACGATAACCATCTGCCGCCGCATCTACTTAAATTAAACGCATGGCGTGACCGTATTGATTATATGACCAACCAGCCCACACGCGATAAAGTACTGGGTTATATCAAAGGCACGGTTTTAACGTCGATGAACGAAGTAGCAGAAAAGTTTGCCGAAACAGGCTGGTTGCCTGATGTAAATTATGATGAGGTCAATAATCGTGCTGTACTTGAGCTAAGACGTGGTGATAACGTTGAATTCTGGTACGAAGTTCGTTTGTCAGAGCATGAGATTCCTGATTATTATACCGAAGATATGGCCAATGAATTACCACAAGAGCACCATCATCGCGCTGAGGTGTATCTACGCCGTGGTGGTCAAACCTATGATTTATATGGCTATCAATCAGAGTCGGTCATCAATGATATTATCGACCAGTTTGAGAAATATCTACATTTCGTCAATGTCTCGCCAAATATTTTGCCTTGGCGTATGCAGGAGCATGATGAAGATATTACGCTCGAGCAAGGCAGTGTGTTCGATAAATAAGTCATTGATAGTTTAATAAAAAAAGGCAGCTGAAAAGCTGTCCTTTTTTTTGTCAGATAGTGGTGTTGTTTATTTTTATAGAGGTATTGTTTTAGATAAATATCAAATTTTGTAAATATTCATCTAAACTATTTGAATAAATAAATGTTCTATAACAGTATTAGACGCATACCCAAATTTATGGTTTTTTTGAGAACGCTTTATGAGTAAATTACCGCGCTCTACTATTTTGATGCCCGTATTCATACCCACTGCTGTGGTGATGATTTTACTGGTGATTGGCGTGTCCGTTAGTCCACAATTAGCCAGTATTGTGTTCAGTGAGGTGTTGAGTTTTACCACTGAGACTTTCGGTTGGTTTTACATGCTGGCAACGGCATTGTTTTTGATGTTTATTGTGGTGCTGGCATTTTCGCCTTATGGCAATATCAAGCTTGGCCCTGATCATGGCGATGCGCAATACAACTTTATTGAATGGTTTTCGATGTTGTTTTCAGCAGGCTATGGCATTGCTTTGTTATTTTATGGGGTTGCGGAGCCAGTGACCCATTTTGCCAGTCCGCCATTATCAGCGCCTGAAACCATTGCTGCGGCAAAAGAAGCGATGCAAATTGCCTATTTTCATTGGGGTTTTCATATTTGGGCGATTAATGGGGTTGTGGCGTTAACGCTGGCTTATTTTGCGTTTCGTCATGGGTTGCCCTTATCCATGCGCTCAACCTTGTATCCCCTGATTGGCGATAAAATTTATGGTCCCATCGGCCATACGGTCGATGTATTCGCGATTTTGGGAACACTATTTGGTCTGGCAACTAGCTTGGGTATTTCAGTCTCACAGATTAATACTGGTTTAAATTATTTAGTACCCAGCATCCCCGTTAACAGTACGGTTCAGGTGATTGCTATTATTTTGATTACCGGTTTGGCGCTGATATCGGTGTTGGCGGGTATGGACAAAGGCGTAAAGCGGCTATCTATCTTGAATATGATACTGGCCACAGCACTGATGTTATTTGTGTTTATTGTTGGTCCTTCGGTATTTATTCTCAATGCCTTTATGGAAAATACCGGCAGTTATCTGGGTAATATCGTTGAGCGTACTTTTAGCTTGCAGGCTTATCAGCAAGGTGACTGGATTACCAGTTGGACGCTGTTTATCTTTGCGTGGACGATTTCTTGGTCGCCGTTTGTGGGCATATTTATTGCCAAAATCAGCCGTGGTCGTACCATTCGCGAGTTTATCGCCGGTGTCATGTTAGTACCGACTATCTTTACCTTTTTCTGGTTTGCCGTCTTTGGTGATACCGCGCTCAATATGATTATGGTGCAAGGCTATGACTCCCTAATCACTGAGGTGCAAAATAACCAAGCCATTGCTTTGTTTAAGCTGCTAGAAAATCTACCCTTTACCCAAGTGGTGTCCGCATTGGCAGTCGTGCTTATTATCACCTTTTTTATCACCTCGTCGGATTCAGGGTCTTTAGTTATTGACTCATTAGCAGCAGGCGGCCGCAGTGATACGCCCGCGTGGCAACGAACATTTTGGGTGTTAATACTAGGCGTGGTTGCCTCTGTACTTTTACTGGCAGGAGGACTTCAGGCACTGCAAACTGCGGCTATCGTCAGCGCTTTGCCATTTACCATGATTATTTTGATTGCGATGTTTGGTATGTGGCGTGCGCTGCGTATCGAAGGGCACCGTGATGAGAGTTTGGTAAATACAAACCATCTGCCGCCGCACCTGCTTAAGCTTGAATCATGGCGCGATCGGATTGATTACATCACAGATCAACCCAGCCGCGAGGAGGTGCTAGATTATATTAAGGGCACTATTATGGCTTCAATGACTGAGGTGGCCGAAAAGTTTAAAGAGACGGGCTGGCATCCTGAAGTCAATTACGATGACACCAATAATCGGGCGGTGCTTGAACTACAGTATGGTAATGATGTGGAGTTTTGGTATGAAGTGCGTTTGACCCATCAAGACACGCCTGACTACTATAAGGATGGTATCAGCAGTGATGCCATACAAGAGCACTATTACCGCGCCAAAGTGTATCTACGCCGCGGTGGTCAAACCTATGATTTGTACGGCTATCAGTCTGAATCAGTAATTAACGATATTATCGATCAGTTCGAAAAATATCTGAACTTTTTGGATGAATCGCCCAACAGTCTGCCATGGCGTATGCAGGAGCATGATGAAGATATTACGCTAGAGCAGGGCAGTGTGTTTGATAAATAGTCATATTACGCATTTATATGTCACGTCAGCTGAATAAATGATTGGCTGAATCACTTGCAATATGCGTACGAATCCTTAGAATAACGGCTTGTTTTCATTCACTTATTCTTAATACTACGCAAGCCGTTTTTTATGTCTAATGATTCTCCAGTTTTACCACCGCCTTCGCAAGTGCCGGAACATCCTTTATTGCAGCCATTGGTGATTGGCGGCTTGACGATTGAAAACCGTCTGATGGTCGCGCCAATGGCGGGTGTCACCGACAATCCATTTCGCAGGTTATGTAAGTCGTTTGGCGCTGGTCATGCGGTGAGTGAGATGATTATCGCTGATACCGCCCTTTATGCGCGCAAAAAGTCTCTCTATCGCGCCAATTTCGATAATGAGATTGCGCCCATTTCTGCACAGATAGCTGGAGCAGAGCCTGATAAGTTGGCAGAAGCGGCTCGTTATCAGATTGATAATGGCGCGCAAATCATTGATATTAATATGGGCTGTCCGGCCAAAAAGGTTTGCCGTAAGCTGGCGGGTTCTGCGTTACTGCAAGATGAGGATTTGGTTGCGCGTTTATTAGATGCAGCGGTCAACGCTGTCGATGCGCCTGTCACCCTAAAAACACGCTTAGGGTTTGAGAACGGGCGTGAGAATATCTTGCGTGTGGCAAAGCGAGCTGAGCAGGCAGGTATTGCGGCTATCGCCATTCATGGCCGTACGCGTGAGGACATGTATACAGGCGAGGCACGTTACGAGCTGATCCGTGAAGTCAAAGAAAGCATTAGCATCCCAGTGATTGCCAATGGTGATATCGATAGTGCACAAAAAGCGCAACGTGTTTATGAGCTGACCGGCTGTGATGCGGTGATGATTGGACGTGCGGCCCAAGGACAACCGTGGATATTTCGTGATATCGAGCATTTTTTGCGCTCAGGTGAGACATTATCTGCGCCAAGTGTTGGCGAGATTAAAGAAATTGTACTAGCGCATTTACAAGAGCTTTATGGTTTCTATGGTGAATACTCAGGCTGCCGTATTGCTCGTAAGCATATTGCTTGGTATACCACGGGTATTCCTAATTCTAATGCCTTTCGCCAAGCGATGTATGGTGAAGAGAGTACCGCTGGGCAGTTCCGTGTGGTCGAAGCTTTTTTGCAGGCTCATGAATAGGGACAGAAACAGCCAGTCTAAGCATGAAGTTTGCTAATAAATGCTTAATTGCTAATAATTATCGGATTAAATGAACTTTGTTGCCTATTTATTAACTTTACTCCAACTATATTTGCTATTCTTTAAGCGAGTATTAATGAAAGCCTCACTTACAAAAAGGATTTTTTATGGCCAATCCCTCAAAAAAAGCAATAACTAAAGCGGTCAAAGATAAGCATATTATTATTACTGGTGCCTCAAGCGGTATCGGTGAACGTACGGCCTTTTTGCTTAGTGAATGCGGCGCTCATGTTATTTTATTGGCACGTACCGAAGACAAGCTAAAAGCGGTTAAGGACAGCATTGAAAATCTTGGTGGCAAAGCCAGTTACTACCCTTGTGATCTGACCAATATGGATGATATTGAAACAGTCAGCGAGCAAATTTTGGCAGATTTTGAACATGTAGATGTCTTGGTGAATAATGCTGGCCGTTCAATTCGCCGCTCGGTTCACGAATCTATTGATCGTTTCCATGATTTTGAGCGTACCATGGACATCAATTACTTTGGCGCGGTAAAAATCATTCTTGGGTTTTTGCCAACGATGATCGGGCGTCAAACGGGTCAAATCGTCAATATCTCCTCTATTGGCGTATTAGCAAATAGCCCGCGTTTTGCCGCTTATGTTGCATCAAAGTCTGCATTGGATGCCTTTAGCCGCTGCCTCGCCGCTGAAGTTAAAGGCGATAATGTGACGATAACCAATATATTTATGCCATTGGTACGCACGCCTATGATTGCGCCAACCAAGTTATATCGTTATATGCCTGCGCTGATGCCAGATGAAGCGGCGATGATGGTCGCAAAAGCGATCGTTCATAAACCACATAGTATTGCCAGCAACATGGGTAAATTCGCTTCGGCCACTTATTCATTAGCACCAGCGATCAACGTGGGTATTCAATCGATGGGTTATCGTATCTTTCCAAGTACCCGTGCAGGACTGACTGCCGATAAGAAGCCAAACTTTGCTCAGCGCGCTTTTGCCAGAATCCTACCTGGTGAACATCATTAGAACAGGGTTTTTATTAGCCTTGAGTTCAAATGAAAAAAGGATGCTGATGCATCCTTTTTTAATGCCCTAAAAGTATTAATAATTATATAAACGGGTAGGATGGTGATGTTATTCGTATTATCGTTCCTTATATTAAAAAAATATAGAAACAATAGCGAACTACTCATTAAATTGATTCATCGTTAAAATAAAAAGGGATATTTGGCTGTACGGAGGTGAAGGGATGGAATTTTGGTTAGGAGTTGAAATGCTGATGAAAATCAGTATTGCTGCAGTCCTCGGTTTAATCATTGGGTTGGAAAGAGAGCTTACGCATAAACCCTTAGGATTAAAGACAAGCTTGGTCATTAGTATCGTCAGCTGTTTATTAACGATTGTCTCCATTGAATCATCCTACTCATTTCATGAAAGTACGGGCGTTATGATTCAAATGGATCCTCTGCGTTTAGCTGCACAAATTGTGTCAGGCGTTGGCTTTTTAGGCGCTGGTGTTATTTTACGACGAAGCAACGAACAGCTTTCAGGGTTAACGACAGCTGCAATTATTTGGGGAACCGCAGGTATTGGAATTGCGGTAGGTGCAGGTTTTTATATAGAAGCAATATTTGCAGTTTCGCTGCTGCTGATTAGTGTACAGATTATACCTTATTATATTTTTACATACGGGCCGAAGCGCTTACGTCATAAAGAACTCACTTTTCGCATCAAGGTCAATCAACAAGCAGGGATTGAAGCTGTTATCACTGAACTTGAGCATCAAAAGTACATTATTATCAAATCACGTATTAAAGACATGAACGGAGAGAATATGCATTTATTGGAAATTAAAGTGCGTGTGCCTTCTGATCAAACACTCCCAGTTATCTACAATGCAATCAAAAAAATTGAGTATGTTAGTACAGTAGAGATTATTGAGTAAAGTAGATATCGTCGATACTCAATAAAATAGATATATTAGGTGATAACATACGACTGGTATAAATTTTTCTAGCTTGCTGTACCTACGCTGACAGAGGCTACGAAAAATTCATTCCAGTTCTACTGTGTCGTTTTTATATGGAACTGACTATATATAATATAAGCACGAAATATAGGCACAAAAAATTAGGGCGTGTTGAACATTCATAATTTGAGCCAGATATAAGCACAAGCAAGAGCGA
>NZ_RRYW01000115.1 GCF_014861365.1 Psychrobacter sp. FME6 | reverse complement strand
TGGAATTATTTTAGCGATCAGCAGTCCTAATAGATGAATTCTATACAGCCCCTAAAAAATGCTTTGCTAAAATAAGATTCAACCACAAAAAAACCAGCACAATAACTTTAGCTACTGATGCTGGTTTTTATTTTAGTTATTTAGCGCTTGATACTTTCAGTAAATGACTTAGGCTTTTGCCATTTCAGCAAATATCTCATCAGCGGCCTGAATCGTTGCTTCGATGTCTGCATCGCTATGTTTAATAGACATAAAACCCGCTTCATAAGCAGAAGGCGCCAGATAAATACCGCGATCTAGCATACCGTGGAAAAAAGTGTTAAATACGTTCATATCGCATTCGGTCACTTCATCAAAGTTTTTTGGTGCGCTCGTTGCAGTGTCTTTGACAAAGAACATGCCAAACATGCCGCCCAATTTATTGGTGCGTAGATTAATGCCATGTTTGTCAGCAGCAGCTTGAATACCATCTATAAGCTTATCTACTTTAGTCGATAGTTCATCATAAAAACCATCTACCGTTAAGTCTTCAAACATGGCGATACCAGCACGCATTGCTAGCGGATTACCTGATAGCGTACCCGCTTGGTAAACGCCGCCTAGCGGTGCGATACAAGACATGACTTCTTTTTTGCCGCCAAATGCACCAACGGGTAAGCCGGCGCCGATGATCTTGCCGAAGCAAGTCAAATCAGGGTCAATACCAAAATGCGCTTGCGAACCGCCAAGTCCAACGCGAAAGCCAGTCATGACTTCATCAAAAATCAATACGGCGCCATTTGCTGTACATTCGGCACGCAGCGTATCATGGAATTCTTGCGTCGGAATAACCATGTTCATGTTGCCGGCGATTGGCTCAACGATAACACAAGCAATCTCATCGCCCCATTTCTCAAAGCACTCTTTTATCGCTTGTGGGTCATTATAAGGCAAAGTAATGGTGTGCTTAGCAAAATCCGCTGGTACACCTTTAGACGTTGGCTCGCCGATATCGAGCATGCCCGAACCCGCTTTTACCAGTAAGCTATCTGAGTGACCATGATAGCAACCTTCGAACTTAACAATCTTATCACGCTCAGTATAGCCGCGCGCCAAACGAATCGCACTCATGGTCGCTTCTGTACCTGAGCTGGTCATACGAATCATTTCAACACTTGGAACGATTGCACAAATTTTATCTGCAACGGTAGTTTCAAACGGTGTTGGCGTACCAAAGCTTAAACCATCGTCAGCAGCTTTTTTGACCGCATCGATAACTTTTGGGTGCGCATGGCCCAAAATCATTGGACCCCAAGAGCCTACATAATCAATGTAAGCATTGTCTTCGGTATCATAAATTTTGCTGCCGTTAGCACGGTGCATAAAGATTGGCGTACCGCCAACCCCTGCAAAGGCGCGGACGGGCGAGTTCACACCGCCAGGAATATGTTTGCGAGCTTGCGCAAAAAGTTGTTCATTCTTTGTACTCATAATTATTCTCTATTTATTATTTCTCTATCACTTTATTAGGGCGTATTGAACATTGATGGTCTTAAGCTTTTTTAACTACTGACGACTTCAGCTTCATTTGACCAAAACCGTCAACTTTACAATCAATGTCATGCCCATCTACTGGATCATCTAGCAGACGGATGCTTTTAACTTTTGTGCCAACCTTAATCGACGTCGAGGAGCCTTTAACCTTTAAGTCTCTAATTACCGTCACTGCATCACCATCTTGCAGCTCATTACCAACGGCATCACGAATAACCGCCTCTTGGTCTTCAGCATCTGCCGCGTCGGTTTCAGCTGCGGTCCACTCATGAGCGCACATCGGACATACCAGTAACGCGCCATCTTCATATGTATATTCAGCATCGCATTTTGGGCAATTGGGTAAGCTCATAATTTCCTCGTCAGCCGTGATAAATTGGGTGTATTCTAGAAATATCATTGTACCGTAACTCGCCAGCTTTAACCAATTTGTAGCGTTGAAAACGCTGCGTTGCGCCCAACTTACATCTTAACGATTGTCTTATTGATGACGTTTTTTATGATGGTGTTTTTTATGGTACTCTTCTTTAACTTGACTTGTCTTTAACTTGATTCGGTTCTACCCCTTTTATCTTTAAAGAGTAAAACTGAAATAGACACTCTAACAATGGGGTTTTACGTTAAAGTTTCGATAAACACAAACCTTTGATAAATACATACTTATAAATAGGATAATAACAATGGCTCAATCTATAAATGAATCGACACTGCCACAGTTTTCCCAACTAACCATTCAAGGTGAAGATGCCGAAAAGTTCTTACAAGGGCAGTTGACTTGCGACATGACCAAGCTAGGGCTCAGCTATCAAGCAGCAGCCATCGGTAACCTAAAAGGTCGGATTGAATTTGGTATTTGGATTAAAAAACAGGCTGAAAAGCATTACGATGTGGTGATTAGCGCTGATTGTGGTGATGCGCTGCAAGCCCACTTAAATAAATTTGGTGCATTTTCTAAGTTTGAAACCAGCGCGCCTACTGCCATTTATCCTTGCGTGCTTGCTGATGAGCCGACTTTTAGCCACAAGGACGACCACAATACACTCGATGACACCCAAGCTTGGATGCAAGCTAGTATCGCAGCGGGCAACTATTGGATTGTAGCGGCAACGCAAGGTGTGTTTCAGCCACAAGAGTTGCGCCTACACCAGCGCGGCGGTATGGACTATGATAAAGGCTGCTATCTCGGTCAAGAAGTCATTGCCCGTATCTATTTTAAATCAGCACCGAAAGCATTTTTACACTACGTGCAAGGGTCAGGCGAAGTGCCAGCCCCAGGTGAAAAGTTAGAGAAAATCCAAGTGGTTAATGCTATCGAAAATGCAGAGGGTTTTGCAGCCCTAGTTGTTGCCCGTCCAGAATATCTTGCTGATAGTGAGCTGACGATATTAGCATTACCGCCTGCTTTGCAAGCTGATGTTGCCCGCCAAAAATAAAGCCAATCATCAGCACTATTTAATGCAGTTTTACTAAAACGCAGCAGAGCAATTTATGAGCCATATTGCGGTACTCGGAGCAGGCGTGGTAGGTGTTACCACCGCATGGTATCTTCGCCAAGCGGGCTATGATGTTACCGTTATTGAGCGTGAATCTGCCGCAGGGTTGCAAACCTCATTTGCCAATGGTGGGCAAATATCTGTCTCACATGCCACGCCTTGGGCCAATCCTTCAACTCCGATGAAAGCAATCAAATGGCTGTTTCACGAGGATGCGCCACTACTTTATCGTCTACGTGCGGATAAAGCGCAACTGAAATGGGCGCTGCAGTTTTTACAAGAATGCCGCGCAGATAAAGCCGATGCCAATTTGGTACAAATGGTTCGTTTAGGACTATATTCACGCGACGCTTTGCAGCAACTGCGTGCTGATATCGGCATTGATTACGAGCAACAAACCCGCGGTATCATGCATTTTTATACCAATCAAGCTGAATTTGATGCCGCCATCGCGCCGACAGAGCGCATGCAAGCGTTAGGCTGTGAGCGTTATGTGATTGATATCAACAATGCTGTTAGTCTCGAGCCTGCCCTTTATCCCATCGCCCATAAGTTAAAAGGCGCGACTTATACCAGCTGTGACGAATCAGGCAATGCCCATTTATTTACCCAGCGTTTGGCGCAACGCTGTGCCGAATCGGGCGTGCGGTTCTTATACGATACTGACATTTTAGCCATCAATATCGACGCCCATTCCGCTCATCCACACATTCATAGCATTACCATTCAACCCAAAGATCAAAATGCGCAGACTTTTAGTGCCGATAGCCATGTACTGGCACTTGGTAGCTATAGCGTGTCGCTAATGAAGCCACTCAATATTCATTTGCCTATTTTCCCTGCCAAAGGCTATTCTGCGACTTATCAGGTTAATCCACGAGCCCCGCATTTAGCGCCATTTATTAGCTTGATTGATGATGAGTTTAAATTGGTCACCTCACGCCTTGGAGACAAGTTGCGCGTGGCTGGTACAGCAGAGTTTAATGGTTATAATCTAGATTTGAATAGCACACGCTGCGAAGCTATTACTCGCCGAGTGCAGCAATTATTTCCTAAAGGCATCGTTGCCAACTCAGTACAATATTGGGCAGGACTACGTCCGATGACCCCGTCAAATGTGCCGCTCATTGGACGCGCCCATATGGGTCAAGTCCGTCATGGTAGCCAAAACGCGGATGCTACCTTTGATAATTTATGGCTCAATACTGGTCATGGCACGCTTGGCTGGACGCATGCTTGCGGCTCGGCAAAAGCCATTAGTTTATTGATACAAGGCGAGAATCCACAGGTAGATTTTGATTTTATAGGTAGATAGTCGATCCACTATAAAACAAACACAGTAAGCGAATACCGTGCTACTGGGGTAAATTTTGCGCCGCCTCTGTCTGCGCAGGCAAACCATTCATCACCGCATTACCACTTAACTGATTCATTGAAGTATCGCTGATCAGCTCGTTACGTACAGCGCGGATAAAACACCTCAAACTTACACAAGGATACTGCACATAACATAGCAAGGGCTTTTATCATAATTAAGTAACACTACAAACATTGGTCATACAGACAAAGCGTTTGAAAATTCATATATTGGTATCACAAGTTAGCCATTGGCTGTCTGCATTGCAGTTTCAAGTAATCGTAAGCAGTCAGAAATAAGCTACTTATTAAAAGCAGTACTGAGTAAGAATCATAAATAATAACTTGGATACTAAAGCGCTTTATAAGCTATTAATTTAACTTTTAATTAATTAACACTATAAAAGACGCAATAACTTATAAAAGGAATATAACTATGAATGAACATACTCTAAAAGGCGATTGGAAACAAATGAAAGGCTCAGTAAAGCAAAAGTGGGCTGACCTTACCGATGATGACCTATTACACATTGAAGGTAGCCGTGATAAGCTCGTGGGTAAAGTCCAAGAGCGTTATGGTCACAGTAAAGATGACGCTGAGCGCGAAGTAGATACGTGGCGTACTGAAAACAAATACTAATTCATGACTTTTTTATAACATGATTTTCTATAAAGAATCATTTTTATAAATAGTTAGCTAAAAGCCGCATTAACCTTAATGCGGCTTTTTTATGGGCTAGATTTATAGTTTGGCGTATACGGTATTAGGAAAACATAAAACCCAGACACGATAAAACCGCATAGCAATCGACTGTTATGCGGTTTTATTGTTAACTATCCATGTTACTTATCACGACTGTCTTTTATGCATCCTTGCATAGCATTCAGTATATTGTGATACTGGGCATCCTGCCCTATTTACTACGTCTATCAGCAGTTAACGCTGACATCAGCAAAGTTTATGTGTCCTTACTTCATTTACGTTTATCATCCTGATAGTGGTAAATGAATCATTATCCTTAATGCGGTCAACTCAATCCTTGAGTCACATTCCCTAATGCCGTGTGACTATAATGCCCAATTCCCACTCTCATGTTAAGTGGCGTAAACGTCATTACGTGTAAGCATATGCTTACAACGACGTTATAAGCACTTATTTTTAGCCCATTTAATCGCTTTCGTTCAGATTAAGGACACGCCCTAGTATCGACTATAGACTCAATCTTAAAAAAGGTATTCTTAAGAGAAAACACCCTGAATGAGCGTCTCTCATACGGTTAGCGATAAACGCCCTACTTAGCAAGAGTTATCTCACTCAAAACATCGCATCATTACGAAATTATTTGAAACATTTACAACTTACTAACGTGAAAGACATCTGTTACCAAGTTTTTCGCCTTAAAATGTATGTAAGAAATTATTTCAATAAGTTATTTGAGCACGACCAAACTGTCAGACATTATAAGAGATATAGTTATGAGAATATTACAACATCCCAAAATTAAAACAGCCTTATCTGCTGGGCTTGGTGTGGCATTATTAGGCGTCACTGCTGGCGGTACTGCTATGGCCTACGATAACCAGCCTGTCTATCGCGGTGATAGTAGCTATGGTAATGATTATCGCAATGGTGACTTTGGCCGTATTAGTCAGAAATTACGCCAAGACCTGCGTCGTAGCGGCTACCATGTGATGGACATCAAACCTGATACTCACCGCGGCAATCGTTCGCTCACGGTTTATGCCAAAAAGGACAATCAGCCATACGAACTTAAGTATACTTATCCTGGGCTTAAGCGTATTAGTTCAAGTAAAAAAGAGTGGTCAAACGTCTGGCAAGATAAAAACCACCATAACGGCAACGGCTATTATGATAATGGCAAGTATAAAAACCACAATAACCGTTATAAAAACGACGATATTGAAGATAATATCAAAAGAGAAGCACGCTACCCTACTATCAAAAATCGAGCCATCAGAAAGGTAGAAGGTATGGGTTATCGGGTAAAAGACATCGAGCTTGACGAAAAAAATAATCGTGGTGTCTTTGAGATAGAAGCCAAGCGCGGCTCACAAGAGTATGAGATATTACTGGGCTATCCAAACTTAAATGTAATTAAGATTGAAAAAGATTAATCCCAAAAAACAGCCAACGACCTCTTACTGGCAATAATTTATATACCATCAATCTGGAGCGTTGGCGTCATTTCTTATGTGATGCCTTTGGGTAGATAAGCCAGTGCTAGGACGAGTTAGCGTTTTCTGATGACCCTTTATTGGTCAGTATTAAAAAATAATAATTCATGAAATATTAGGAGCATTTACTATGAAGATATTAGCTTTCTCAACGCTAAAAACCGCTTTTTCTACCGGCATGGTAGTTGCCTTATTAGGTACCGCCGTTGGTTGTACTACTGTGACGCCAGGATACGATAATCACAAAGTCTACTCTTCACAAGGCAATCATCACGGTAATGGCAACTATAAAAACAATGGCCGTTACCATCAGGGCAATTATAATAACGGTCGCTACAACAATAATAATGGTCGATATAATAACAATCGTCGATATAATAATAAAAAAGGCCATCATAAAAACAATAACGGCCGCTACAACAATAACAATGGTCGATACAATAATAACAACCGCTACAACAATAATAATGGTCGCTATCAAAACAACCATTACCGTTATAAGTAAAACAACACTCTCAGAGACATCATAAAAAGAACGTATGCCGCTTAATGGTTATGCGTTTGGCTTTTAATTTTGGCATCGTTGACCTCTTGATGCCTTCGGTCAAATAAACCAGCCTTTGGTTTGTCTGGCCATTTTTTTATCGCTCTACGCTAGGTGCTTTACCATAGCCATTTTATGATAGACACTTTTAATATATAGCCGATCCACTATAAAAAAATACAGTGCTACTGGGATAAATTTTGCGTAGCCTCTGTCTGCGCTGGCACAGCAAGCAAGAAAAATTTGTCCCAGTAACACGTGATAATATTTGTACTTATTTTATTTAGGACTGACTATAATTAGACACTTTTAATATAATAATGGGATAACCTTATGATAAACAAAACCTTTTTAAAGACCACCACTGCTACTGCTATGGTTGCTGCTCTATTAACGATAACAACAGGCTGTGTCAGCGCTCCTGGTGGCTACAATGCTTTTGGCGACGTTTATGAAGATATTTATAAAGACAGCAGTGTGTATAAGAAACACAAGAAAACCATTAAGAGCATCGATAAGGATTTTTATCGCCCTGCGATCGAGCAGCAAGCGGCCAATAAAGTCAGCAGTATGGGCTACCGGGTTAGAGATGTTAAATATAAAAAGGGCAACAACACTATTAAAGTAAAAGCCGAACGCGGCGGCGAAGACTATAAAATCGAGCTAGGCTATCCTGGGTATAATGTGCTTAAGGTTAAAGAAGATTAAACATTTAGCCTAGAGATCTAATGGGAGTTTCCCAAACTCTGTGTAACTGCTTATAATCCACTAACAGGAGAATAAGC
>NZ_RRYW01000114.1 GCF_014861365.1 Psychrobacter sp. FME6 | reverse complement strand
CAAGAAAAATATTATTTTATTTAAAGAGTCTATAGTGATGGTTTGCGATTGTTAGCGCAGTATAAAAACTCATCGCTATTCACATTAACGTGATTGATAAAGATAATATTCGTTGGGTTATTTAATATCTCTACTTAGACAATCAAGACAAATTATTAGTATAATTCTTCTGAACTCTCAACAAAACATCACTGTAGCTTATTATGACGCTAAAACCTCTGTTCGTATCTTTGTTTATTATGCCATTATTTGCCATGACTGCCTGTGCTAAAGAACCTGCGACTTCGGCAGATAGTAACGGTGTGCCGCAAACCCGTAGTAATTTAAGCGCTGATGAACAACAGCAGTTGAATGACTTCTTAGCCCAGCAAAAAGAAAACATGCGCTTTATCGAAGGCGGTAGCTATGAGATGGGTGACTTTGGACATAAGCTCGATTGGACTGGTGGTCTACCCATATCCAGCGAATACGATAGTAAGCCCTTACATCCTGTCACTCTGGATAGCTTTAGTATGAATGCCTATAAGGCAACTTATGATGACTTTGATACTTATAGTATGGCGACAGGAAAGCCTAGAGAAGGAATGCAAGATTACGCGGTGGAATTACATCAACCTACTGCTGCCGCTGGCGTTAATTGGCAAACGGCGCAGCATTATTGTCAGTGGCTCGGCCAACAGTTAGATGTGCCGATGAGTCTACCAACCGAAGCTCAGTGGGAGTATGCTGCCCGTAATCGCGGTGAATATGTCTTATTTCCAACCGATAATGGTAAAGTGGATGCAGGGCGTAATATAGCAACTTTTGAGCAGCAAAAAGAGTTAAGACAAAAATACAATACTGGCTTTATGGATGTGCCTCTTGTCGGTATGTTTCCACCCAATCCTTTAGGACTTTATGATCTCATTAACCAAAACTATGAATGGACGATGGACTGGTATGCTGCTGACTACTACGAGCGCAGTCCTGAGCTCAATCCAAAAGGCCCCGAGATAGGAACTGAAAAGGTCGTACGCTCATTAAGTACTGGCGAAGGTGGCGCTGATAACATCAGATTGGGCATAGGGCCAGTTACCGTTCTTCGTAGCAACCGTCTACCTGATCCACCCTTGATAGATAATGATCCAAGAATGAATCAAAACAGAAATACCTCTTCACGCTGCGTTGCTAACTCTTTAAAGCCTTTAAGCTAGAATTTTTAGTCTACTTTTGGTTTAGTACAACCTATCTAAACTTTGATTTTATCAAACGAGCGATTATTATATTGTTGGAGATTGCTAGTTGTATAAAAGCTGGGGTTAGTATGCTATTACCCTATAAAAGTTAATAATAACCAATCCTTTTTATTAACCCAGTCTATCTCGACAGTAGTTTAATATTTCTACTTAGACAATCCACATAAATTATTAGTATAATCCTTCTGAACTCTCAACAAAACATCACTGTAGCCTATTATGACTCTAAAACCTCTATTCGTATCTTTATTTATTATGCCCTTACTTACCATGACTGCCTGTGCTAAAGAATCTGCGACTTCGACAGATAATAGTGGTATCCCGCAAACCCGTAGCAATTTAAGCGATGATGAAAGGCAGCAGTTGGATGACTTCTTAGCGCAGCAAAAAGAGAACATGCAATTTATTGAGGGGGGTAGCTATGAGATGGGCGACTTCGGTTCTAAAGTGACTATAAATGATGGTGGCCCTATCAGGAGTGAAAGTGACAATAAACCACTGCACAAGGTGACGCTTAATAGTTTTAGCATGAATGCTTATAAAGCAACTTATGGTGACTTTGATGTCTATAGTATGGCAACGGAACAAGCAAAAGTAGGAATGCAAAAATACAACATTAAGGTACGTTTTGATGATGCCGCTGCTGGCATCAACTGGCAGACTGCCCAAAATTACTGTCAATGGCTCGGTCAACAGCTAGAGATTCCGATGAGTCTACCTAGTGAGGCGCAGTGGGAATATGCAGCGCGTAATCGTGGTAAGTATGTACTTTTCCCAACCGATAACGGCCACATAGACGGTGGGCGTAATATATGGACGTTTGACGAAAAGTCGAAGCTTTCACGGAAATATCAAACCAGTCTGGCTATAACTACTGTCGGTCTGTATCCGCCTAATCCGTTAGGATTGTATGACATGACCAATCAAAACCTTGAATGGATGAGTGATTGGTATAGCGAGGACTACTATGCCAGCAGCCCTGAGCATAATCCCCAAGGTCCTAAGACAGGCACTGAGAAAGTGGTGCGTTCTGTCAATGCTGATTGGGGTTCGGCACAAAACATACTAGCCAATGGATCAATTACTTTAATGCGAATCAAGCGCTTACCAACTACACCTATTGATGATTCGGAAAAGAAAGAACACGAAGGTAAGTCTAACCTTGACTATAGTACATCAGCTCGCTGCGTCGCTAATAGTCAGCAAGCAATAAGTTAATTATTTGTACTATACTTTTGTATTGCTATATACCTTAAGCATGATAAGTGCCATCAGCTAGCTTGCCTCTTGGGTTTAAGATGCTGGCATCGAAATGCTGTGGGTTTTTGGCTGCATAAAAATTAGGATTGATATAATCAACTTTAGCCAACATACGGTACTTCTCGTAAGCAGAATCGGTATTGGCTACTACTTTCTCGCCTTTAGGGTAATAGCCTTTAATTAATCTGCCTAACATATTTAGATACTGGTCTATATAAGAATTGCCCGTATCGTTTTTTTCTATGATCTTATTTACTTTGATATTGTTCAATAAAGTGGTTAAAGGCGTGTCTATATTATTAATCCCATAACTTAAGAACCGTAAAACGTGTGCCTCATTCTCTTGGCGAAAGCTTTTATTAGATTTACCGATTAACTCTTGGGTATGATAACCTTTTACTCCATCCCTGTTCATGTGCTGTAGTACATTGTCCCACTCAGGGTAAGTGGTCACCGTAGTGAATATTTTTATAATGGCTTCTTTGCGTTTAGTAAGTAGTTTTATACTAAGCCCATCAGTAAGACTAAAGTCAAAATCAGGCCAGCTAAGCGCATGGCTATACCAACTATGACGACTAATATTATATATTAGTATACCTTTACCATTGGGCGTAGCACACAGTAACATTTCCTTTTTTTCACCTTTCGTAATCTCAATAGCCAAGTCATAACGTTTTGAGTCTGTATTTATAGAGTCAGAAAATATATCGAATGATCTACCGATGGATATTAAAGATTTAGTAAGACTAGACTCACCGCCCAAATACATCACAGACAGCTGGGTTAAAGCAGTAAAAGCATCATCTAAAATATGAACGATTTTGCGAAAGCCTGCATTGACCAGCTGATAGAATGTCCATTTGAGAAACTCTTCTATCTGACCACCATTCACTTCAAATACAAGCCCAAGCTTACCACCTCCCCCGTAGCAAGCAGCGGCTTTGGCTCTGATTTTAAATTTGCCTGCTCGAGCGTCAAGGAACACATAAAAGTCTAAGGAGCCTCCGATGCCGAAGCTACCTGCAATAGTTGCCGATACTGAGGCAAAAGAGACAAAATTTTCTTCTTCTGGCGGTAGCCACTCTATACCACCCTTTGGCTCTATTCCTCCTTCTACACCGATAAATGCAGAGATAGCTACAGACCCTTTTACGTTATGCTTTTCTTGTAACTGCTCTATCTCATCATCACTGGTTGTATGATTAATATCTTTATAGTCTAGGCTAAGAGCAGGCATATTTTTATTTGCATCCCATGCACTCGTCATTGTTTGCTTAGGGTCACGAGCTGCTGAGACCAGTTTTTGAGCACCGTCTTTTATTTTTATACTACCAGCACCTTCTATCCCGATATTGACCCCTGCAAATCCACTAATCTCACAAGAAACTATCAGGCGCAGTGAGCCTAAGTCTATTTTGATACCATCTTCAAAAGTGGCTTTTAAGTGCCACCCTTCTAATGAAGGTAGCGCCATTATAGGAGAAATACTCGCCTCACATAGAATAAGCTTACCATTTGCATTAAAGCCGCCTTCGATACCTATTTTGTCATCAAGGTTCCAATCTGCTGAGCCATTCATACCAGCGCCACCTACCATTCGTAGCCATTGTGCCTCGCCATCTACTTGGTATTTATCAGATTTGGTAATGAGTTCACTGATCTCATTAGCTGAAGAGGGTAATAGATAGTCTAAAACGTTTAAGTCTATTTCCCCTTCAGTTCCTAGCTCACCTTCAATTGAAGCAGATATCTCTTTAATCCTATCAGCAAGCGCCTCTTTAGCAAAGCCTGCTGGATCATATAGCAGATTTGGTTTGTCTGGTGGCGGAGGGTCGCCTTCAGGAGTAGGAATGTTTGTCTGTGATTGGTTGATACGTGTTGGCTGGATTGTATCTTCGAAATAATCTCTCCTCACATAGCGTCGTTCAATAGTGGTTCCATTTGAGTCCGCACTGGCAACGGCTGTCTTGACTAAGAATATTTCTTTCATATCAGCAATTGTCGAAAAATCCTGCTCAATTTCATCTTGAGCGTCTGCTTCTGCCCTTATCATTGCATCTTCTGCAGTTTTTAGCATACTAGCATCTCTAGCTTTGAGCGCGTCTGCTACTTGGGATCTTTGCATGTGCACTTTTGCCATTAGTTTATCGACATTGCTTAGGTTTTTAACAAGGTTTTTGTAGTCATTACTTCTAAATACAGACAACTCCTTACTTTCAAGATCATAAACAATAGGAAGTCGGGTATTGGCTGCTAGGGTAGCTTTATTATTAGGGTTATTCAGACCTGTACTACAGGTCCTCGTTTTTATCTCAATAACATGATAAGGATCTTCGCCTTGATGCTTAGGAATGACTACTTCTTTTTCTTTTAAAGTTAACTCACAGCCTTTTAAAGATACTTTGACGGTTCGACTGAAATTTTGAGCAAAGGGCTTAATGCGTCCATTTTTATCGGTCGTTCTCGTATCTCCTTGCTGTTTGCCATTTTTATCGACCAGCCAGACCTTAACATTAGGGATGCCTTTATTCTTATTGTTTACTACTTTAAAGCCAACGTAAGTTTCTAAACATATCGCATAAAGCGTTGTTCCATCATATTTTACGGTTGGACTTTGTGAATCTTGATACTTTTTGCGGATGATGGGTATTATATAAGTTGATGAATGTTTTGGCTTAATTTGTATCTGATAACCTTGACTTTTTATCGCTTTAAAAGCAGAAGTCATACCATTTTTATCTGTCTTACCAATTTTTATAACTTTGCCTTTATTGAATACTTTATAGCTAAGATCAGGGATAGTAATGCTCTGATTAGCACCGTCTTGATCAAAATACTCGTAAAGTACAAGAAAGTTCAAAGGGTTTTTTGAACTCACTTTGAACTGATGAGTTTGACCAACAAGCTGAGTATCTTGACCTAAAACCTTGGGATGGCCTTGACCACCATCGAAATAAAAAAAAGTATTTCGATGCAATTTAGATATTTTAATACCAGTTTTGATATGACCATCGGCACTTGAGGTAAAAGTTTTCTCCTCTATGCCGCCACTTTTAGTTTTATACGCGACTACAACTTTTTCATATTGAGCAGGTGTACCATTTGCATCAAGAATTTTTATTTCCAATCGTTCGGCCATTACTCATCATCCTCAAAACTTAGCTCAAACCCTTCGTGTTCGTCACCGACGATATGTATACCCACTTCTTCAGGCGTATCTGTAACGATCTGTTCTGTACGGCCTTGGCTATCGGTTTTACCACTTTTCACCGTACCGTCTTCCATAAATAGCAAGTACTCAGTATTAGCGATGGGTTCTCCGAAGGCGTCCTTGGCGACATAAGTCAAATACGACTTGATATCTGAGCCAGCTAGTGAAGGAAGCGTTGGAGTAATGTTCGCCCCCGCCACCAAACCCTTCTTCACCGCCTTAACCTTAATCGTCCCCGGGCACACCAGCTTAATCCCACTGTCATCGATCGTGATGGATGCTCCTGCTGAGGTCTGCAGTTTAATACGCTTAGGACTCGACAGATTCACCTGTCCCGACTCACTGCCAATCGTCATACCTAGTTGACTATGCAATTGCAGCTCACCACCCTGTGCCTGTATCGCTAGTGGCTCTCTATTGGCACTGATATGTAATCCTGACCGATCGGCTTGACCACCAATCCCAGCGAGCGAATCAATCGTATTTGCCGTCAGCGTATAATTGCCTGCCACCACATCCGACTGGGTGCTGCCTGACTGTCTGACGATAGTTTTTGCCGTCCATAGCGTATTACTTGCTGAGGCTAATATACTGTCACGACTGACCAGCAGCACATCGGCTGCGCCTAAGACTTCCGTACTTAGCGTCTCATCGATGATTTGAGCACTGGTTTTAAAGGCTTCTATCGTTTGGTTGGCATCGCTAAGTGCTGCCGTGGATTGCAAATGCGCCTGCTTGGCATCGAGAAGCGTCTCATTCAGCTCAGTGCCCAGTTTTAGTTGACGTTGTCCGGCATCATTGACCCATGCCGACTCATGCTCTGTCTGGCTGTGTCTGATACCGAAAGTGGATAGCAGTACGCCTGACTCACCGGTGATTTGTAAGCCATGGTCGCTCGCTAGATTAATTCCTTGGCCACTGGTTGATGATTGATGATTGCTATAACGATGCCGCAGCACGCCAAGCTCAAGCACATGTTCATCAGGGGCAAAGGTGGCGCTGTCGGTAATCGTTGGATTTTCGCTATTGGCTTTGCTGCCGGTATTCACCGTCCACTGCAGCCCTATCTGGTTGGGCGTATCATCAAAGCTTAGGGTCACCTCAGACTCAGAACTCAATCCATACTGGGCAATACCCGATAGCCAGCCGCTGTGGCTGTCATCGTCATTGATTTGCGAATGACCGAGGCCACCACCATGCCATCTAGGGGAAGATCCCCCTTGCAAGTTGTGTCTATTCGATAGTCCGCTATCACGAGTGGTGATATCTTTGTCATCGACATCGCCCATACCGATACCGTCGAACAGTGCGCGGCTAATCACCGGACTGTCGATATCACCGTACCAGTGGTTAAGCAATACGGACTGTCCCAGACGTGGGGCAAACTGCCAGCCATGAGTGCTACCCGATGACAGTTGCAGGCTACGTAGCGGCGGGGTAGTGCCGTCATCGTGAGGACTGATGCCTGAGTAGACTGGAGTGGTGATGGTTTGTTGTAGATTATCAGTGCTGACACTAGAGTCATAGCTAGGAGAGGCTGATAAACTGGTGTCACCAGTACGTGCTTGAGTCAGTCCCATATAGGTACTACAGGCAAAGGACAAAGAGCTGGGATAAGGGGTGTAGGGGATAGTAGCGTCAAGCAACGTCGCTGAGACCCAAACCCCAGTGTCACGAGCCATATCAAAGCCATGATCAGGTATAGACAGATGAATGGCGTTTGTGGTCTGGCGCTGCATATACTGAGCAGTGTGCTGTAACCACTCTTTGATAAATATTTGATGATGATACGAGACACTATCGTTATCAGGCTCAATACCGATAAAGGTTACCGCCACGCAGTGAGTCGATAAGCTACCAATGGAGGGCAGGTTATTGATACTCACGGGGCTACCGACACTAAGACCACGCAGGGCACCCGTCGCTTGATAGGTTTCGCGTTGACAGTGGTTTGCAGACACCCATTGCTGTGCCATATAAATAGCGGCATCATCGCTGTGCACTCGAGACGGTGCAGCGAGTAGTACAGTCGTATCCTCTGTCGCAAGCGGCGATTCATCTACTGCTTGACCTTCATAAATGGTATCCGCCGCTAAGCCATCCGCTCGTACGATTACCTCGTAACTACCCAGCTGTTGTGAATTCATTTGTAGCGCATTGACGCTATCTTGACCTGACTGTACTGATGATTGAGCATAGCTGTAGTGTAGTGGAATTCGTTCGCCCTCGTCTAAACCACTGATTGTAGTGGCATAATAAAATTGGACAGCTTCTAAGAGGTTATAATAACCCAAAGAA
>NZ_RRYW01000113.1 GCF_014861365.1 Psychrobacter sp. FME6 | reverse complement strand
TCTAGGTCTTTTTTTCACCTCGCATTTGGTATTGCACTTCATGTGTTAATCTAAGCTCAGTTTTTAAAAGTTGAGCGTCCAGAAGATCTTAAGATATGTGATCCTGCCTGCGGGTCAGGTCATATGCTCACTTATGCTTTTGACTTACTTTATAAGATATATGAAGAGCAAGGTCATAGTGCATCAGATATTCCTTCGAAGATTTTGATGCACAACCTATACGGTATCGAGCTAGATGAGCGGGCAGGCGAGTTGGCTGCTTTTGCCTTAACAATGAAAGCACGTGCTAAACAGAAAAGATTTTTTAGTAAAAAAATACGTCCAAATATTTGCGTCCTTGAAGCCATTAAGTTTGATGAAGGTGAGCTTGACGAATATATGGACTTTATCGGGCGTGACTTGTTTAACAGTACCCTTGAGACTACCTTAAGTCAATTTGATGAAGCCGATAACTTCGGCTCGCTCATACGACCAGCGTTAATGGATGTGACAGATGTATTAGCACAGTTAGAAACTAAGGATGTATCTGGGCAACTGTTTTTAAGTCATACGCATGAGAAGGTGCTAACGGTATTAAAACAAACTGACTATTTGAGTCCGCGCTATCACGTTGTAGTGGCTAATCCGCCCTACATGGGTGGTAGTGGTATGAATGCAAGATTAAAGAATTGGGCTGCTCAGCAGTATCCTAATAGTAAATACGATTTATTCAGTATGTTTATTGAAAGGGGGTTGGAGTTAATACAGAGTTCTGGATTTAGCGCCATGGTGACTATGCAAAGTTGGATGTTCCTCTCATCTTTCGAGAAATTCCGTGATTATTTGTTTAATACAAGCACAATATATTCAATGGCACATATAGGTGCTCATGGATTTGATAGTATCGGTGGCGAAGTAGTTCAAACAACAGCTTTTATATTGGAAAGATGTGTTAGAAAAGATTACAAAGGAGCTTTTCTAAAATTAGTTGATGGAAAGTCAGAGATGGCTAAAAAACAGTTAATTGAAAGTATAGTCCAGAACCCTGACAGCTCTTTAATTTACCATATTGCTATTTCAGATCTAGAAAATATTCCAGGCACACCAATAGCATATTGGACAGCTTATGGTATACAACAAGCTTTCAGTCAATATAATTATCTCGAAGATATAGCACCTACAAGAAAGGGTATGGTGACTGCTAGAAATTCAGTTTATGTTAGATATTGGTTTGAAAACTCTTTATTAAAACTTGGATTAGATCGCCACAGTTGTAGGAATATGGCAAAAAAATCTGAAAAAAAATGGTTCTCTTATCTTAAAGGTGGTGGGTATAGAAGGTGGTACGGTAATAAATTGGATGTAGTTAACTGGGAAGGTGACGGTTATTTGTTACAGAATACTAAACATCCAAAAGAGGATAGAATTTGGGCAACTAACTTCAATCTAGATTATATTTTTAAACCTAATGTAAACTGGGGTGGTATTACCTCTTCAAGATTTTCTGCTAGGTATAGTTCCGGTGGTGAGTTATTTGATGCTGGCGGATCGGCATGTTTCCCCAAAGTCCAAAATTCAGAAGTAATACTAGGGTTTTTGAATTCTAAAATTGCAAATAATATGCTCAGCGTAGTTAATCCTACTTTAAATTTTCAAGCTGGTAATATCGCAAGCCTACCAATATCCTTAGATTTTGGTAAAAATGAGATTATACCTATAATTAGCTCTTTGATTAAGGATTCTAAAAAAGACTGGGATGCCTACGAAACCTCATGGGATTTTACGACCTTGCCTTTACTGGAAGACGAGTATCGCAAGCCAGCATTAGCAGATACCTATAAAGCATTGCGCAGCCATTGGCAAACCATGACTGATGAGATGCAACGGCTTGAAGAAGAAAATAACCGCATCTTTATTGAAGCTTATGGCTTGGAGGATGAGCTAACTCCAGATGTACCGCTTAAAGAGATTACCCTAACTTGTAACCCTTACTATCGCTATGGTGGCGATAAAACAAAAGATGAGCTTGAAGCGTTACTACTGGCAGATACCATGCGTGAGCTTATCTCATATGCTGTTGGCTGTATGTTTGGTCGCTATAGCTTAGACAAGCCAGGGTTGATACTGGCCAATCAAGGCGACACCATTGAGGACTACTATCAGCAGATACCTGAGCCAAGCTATGCACCTGACAAGGACAACGTCTTACCTATATTAGATGGTGAGTGGTTTAGCGATGACATCGTAGATTGCTTCCGTAGATTCCTAAAGACGGCTTTTGGTGAAGCGAATTACAATGAAAATATGCAATTTATCGAAATGGCTCTAGGTAAAAATGGCAAGCCACGTGATATTCGTGATTATTTCCTAAAAGGCTTTTATGACGATCACATCAAGCGCTATAAAAAACGTCCAATCTACTGGATGTTCTCAAGTGGTGACTTTAACGCCCTTATTTATATGCACCGTTATCGTTCAGATACCGCTAGCGTAGTACTCAATGAATATCTGCGAGAGTTTCGTATAAAAATTGAGGCTCACAAAGGTCGTCTACAAGCACTAAATATTAGCAGTAGTGCTACCGAAGGCGAGAAAACTAAAGCACTCAAGGAAATAGCCAAAATAAATAAACTGGTGCTCGAGCTCGAGGAGTATGAGCGAGATACACTATATCCATTAGCGACTAAGAAAATTGAGATTGATTTGGATGATGGAGTCAAGGTCAATTATCCTAAACTTGGATCTGCATTAAAAAGTGTTAAGGGCTTAAGCTAATGAGTGAACGCATTGCTAACTTATTAATAAATTTATTTAAAAATCATCGTATTGTTTTTTGGTACGACAGCAAGCTTGAGCTGCGTGATGATTTTGAGGCGTTGGATTTACCAGACGTCGAAAAGATTATCTTGGACAATAATGAGTTTAGCGTTAAATACCAAGTATTACGAGCAGCGCCCAAGCAACAGTTTTTACTATACCGAGCCAGTGCAGAGCCAGAGCCACTTGAAAACTGGCTGTTGGATGTTCAGCTAGCCAATACCATATTTCGGACGGATCAAGCATCTATATGGTTGTCTGAGCTTGAGGTTGGTACTGAGTATTCTGAAGTCATGCGTGAGCATGCACCTTTCTTTCAAGCCAAAAACCGCAAGCAAGTGCTCAAGAAACTACTTAAAGCTGGTGATAGCGTGGGAGTTATGCGTCTAAAGATGTGTGCAGTCTGTGCCAAGTCTGAGCCAAGGCTGGACTTGATAGTAGAGACGTTATTGCAAGAGCTGGCAAGTGGTGGTGATGAGAAAATCCAGATGATAAAAAAATATCATTTGGATACGTTTTTGTGGCAGCAAATGTATCGTCATTATGGCTATGAAAGTGAGATGCCAGGTATCCGTGACTTTGCTATCGAGCTATTTAAATCGTGTTATGCAATGAGCACTGAAGGTGAGGTGAAGCTCACAGGTGATGCTTTGGTTTTCTTTAAACGCTGGAAGGACAATATCCAACAAAAGGATAGCTTTGAGCGTTTATCAGCAGAGTTTGTTGACTACTTAGGGATTAAGCAAGATTTAAACAAACGTGATATCGAACATGTTATTGAGTTAGATTATTTTGAGCTTATCGACTTAAAGATAATAGACTCTTTAATACGTGGAGTTTTGAGTAGTGAGATAACGTCTTCTAAAGTGTCTCAGTTCATACGTCAGCGTCGTCAAAGCCACTGGTATGCGCAGTTTAAAGATATCTATGAAGCGATTGATTATGCTGCACAGTTTATGCATAAACTGAGCCAAGTAAAATATGAGATGAATAGCTTCTCTGAAGGTGTCATACGCTACAGTGAGATTTGGTTCAAGCTTGATCAGCTATATCGTAAATATATTTATCATATGTTAAAAGCCAATCAACCAACGTTGCTTAATAAGATGACTGAGAAGGTTGAGAACTTTTACTCCAATAACTATTTGCTCGATTTGAACAATCGTTTCCAGAGCTTTGTAGATACAACACCTAAATGGGAGGCGACGCCAATCCCATTACAAAAGACCTTCTATAATAGATTTGTGTCTCCATTCTTAGCTAGTAACAACAAGGTCTATGTCATAATATCTGATGCTCTACGTTACGAGGTAGCTGATGAATTGATGCGACTGATACGCCAAGAAGATCGTTTTGATGCCGAGCTTGAGCCGATGTTGTCAATGTTGCCAAGTTACACTCAGCTTGGCATGGCATCACTATTACCTCATAAGCAGCTGAGTTTCGCTGAAGATGGCAGTGGTACTGTACTAGTTGATTCGATTAGTACAAAAGGTAGTGATTCAAGAAATAAGATTTTGAGGAGTGCGCTGGCAGGTAGAGGTAGTGCCGTTACCGCTGAGAACTTTATAAAGTTGAATCGTGATGATAGCAGAGAGCTGCTCAAGGCCAATGATGTGATATATATTTATCATAACCGTATAGATCATACGGGTGATAAGATTCAATCAGAAGGTGACGCTTTTGTAGCAGCTCAAGAAACTATCGGTGAGCTAATCCAATTGATTAAAAAGTTAGCGAATGCGAATGCGAATAATGTTTTAATCACCGCTGATCATGGTTTTATCTATCAAAATCGTAAGATAGATGAAAGTGATTTTTCAGGAACAACGCCTTCAGGTGAAGTGCTTAATACTAACAGACGCTTTGTCTTAGGTCGCAACCTAAAAGATCTACCTAGCTTACACAAATTCAGCTCAGCACAACTCGGATTAGAAGGAGATATGGAGGTACAGATACCCAAGTCAATCAATCGTCTAAGAGTTAGAGGCTCTGGTAGTCGCTTCGTGCACGGTGGTGCAGCATTACAAGAGATTGTTATTCCACTTTTAAAGGTTAATAAAAAAAGACAAAGCGATATATCGGCAGTTGAGGTTGAGGTACTCCGTGGATCAAACTCAATCATTACTTCAAGTGAACTCAGTATTGGTCTATATCAGAATACTCCAGTAACAGATAAAGTACGACCTAGAATATTAAGGTTGGGGCTATATGCAGACTCTGGTGAGCTAATATCAGATACCCATGAGCTTACTTTTGACTATAGCTCTGAAAATGCGAGAAATAGAGAGCAACAGGTAACGTTACTCCTCACACGAGAGGCAGACGATTACAATAATCGAGAGGTACTGTTAAAGCTTGAGGAGAAGCTAAAGGACACGTCCCACTATACAGAATATAAGTCATTAAGTTACATGGTAAGACGCTCATTTGATAGTAATTTTGACTTTTAATATTTATAAGAAAAACGTTTAATATTTTGAAACCAAAGGAGAAAGTAATGAAGAAAGTGAGTTTGATCTTAGCTAGCTCTCTGATGATGCTTGGTGCATCTACACAAACAAATGCTCAAGCTTCAAAGTACGGTGTTACAGTAGATATGTGTGGATTTGATTACGATGAAGAAGACTTTTGTACTGATAAGCTTTTAAAAAGCTATGCTAAAGTTCTAAAAAATCGTGAAGCAAACTTTGATAATAATAAGATACTGTATATATTTGAAACCAGTGAGTCTGGTTATAATGGCAAAAAACCATATCGCTTGGTAGTCATTAATAAAGATACTAAAACTGTTTCTCCTTTGAGCTACTCTTTGTCAGACGCTAAGGACAGCCGTGGCAATCCAGTTACTATAAATAAAAAAGGTGAAACTATACATTTCGACTTTAGCCCCAAAACAGATAAATTTTGTTTTTCGGGTAATATCGACGCCTATAGAAACTCATACGGTTATGAAGATGGGCCTTTCTGTTTCAAGTATGATCGAGAGTATCAGAGCTTAGTTAGAGAGTATTAATTTTCGATACTACTTTAGAGACTAATAAGAAGTGTAATGTTATAAAGAAATAAGGCCTATATTAAACAGACCTCAGTCCTTTAGGTGCCTCTGTCTAAAGTTATTAGGGCAAGTAGCGACTAAAAGCATCTAAGAAATGATTTAGTTCGTAGCCTCTACCGCATTTAGGTTTCGTTCTAAGGGATTTAGGTTTGATTTTAAATCCTCTTAATAGATCGGAAATTTGCCGATCGGTAATTTTTTTACCATTATGGAATGTTGACCAGTGCATTTCTGGATCTTGGCATAAACTGCTTATTAAGTCTTTGGTTAAAATGCGATCGGTATCCTTTAGTTTGAATATGGTTTGGATATCCGATAATAGCTGCTCACTCAGACTTAGTTCGTCGTTCTCGATACCCGATATCTCGATACAGGCTCTGTAAGCCTGCTCTAGCCAGTTATCACCCAGTATCATAGCTATTTTTAGTAGGATTTCCCAATTGTCCTGCGCACGGTCGTTTATCGTAACAGGCAGTACTGGCTTAGCATCTTTTACTGCTTGCAGATTATCATTCGACCATCTAGCGAGTTTTGACTGAATACTGTTAGTGATATCTTCAGGTAAGTAACGCACTCGTTTTTTTGTCTCATGTTTCATTTTACGCTCTAGAGTGAGCGATATTGACCGATCTATCAATGTACCAGAGATTTTACCAATGCCTGAAATCGCTTTAGCGCAATAAACATTAAACGGCACTGGCTCATTATCATCACCAACACAGCGTATGATATATGCGTTATCGCGACTATGCCCAGCATTTAGTACACTTCGAATGCCCTCGTTATCGTTGATAAACGTGTCAATCTCATCGATGAACAAAGTCGGTTTATATTGTTCAATCGAACGAAATAAAGCAGAGCCAGTAATATTTGATGTTGATAATGGGCGTTTACTCATTCTGCTAATTAAAGTTAACAATGTGCTTTTACCACATCTCTTTTCTGGAGCATTTATCCATGCTATAGGTAGGATATGACTTGCAGGTATAACCCAAGTCATGAGTGTCCAGAGTGTAGTTGCTACTTTTACAGCGTCAGTACAGGCAATGTGATCATCTATTATCTGATATATTTGATCAGCTACTAAGGCAATATCTGTTACCGGTTCTGCGTATGGCTTAGTATCAACGACCAAACTATCAGAGGCCTCAGACTTCAATTTACCCCTAGCTTTCTTGACTAGCTTATCAAGTGATCGAACTGACATATTGTTGAGAGATTTCGCGGTTTCAGTTCGTTCTAGCTCATACTGCAGTTCTGATAATGTGGCAAGCCTATCGATAGTAGTCTGTGCTAAATCCGAGCTAATTTTTAAATCTTGTTGTGGTAAAATAACTGATGATGGCTGGTCAATGTCATCTGTAGTGGTTTTTAAGGGCCGGCCATCCTGCAAGATGGTTGGCTTTTCTATTAGATCGGCTAACTGTTCGTCAACTAGTTCAAAACAGGGGGGGGATTATGTTTACTCATGATTATGCCTCCCCATCATTAGATGAAGAATGACTCTCTAGCCATGAGTTAACGTCTGATAAACGCCAAAGGCTAGCGCGACCTATTTTTATTGGAGCAGGAAATTTACCCTCATTTATGAGGTGATAGACGTGTTTAGCGGAAAATCCAGTGATGCCGCGCGAGGCGGGTCTGGCCGTAACTGTCCATTTCTGACCTGAGTTAGTGGCATAGTTGCGAGCTGAACGCTCAGGTTGGTTTGCGAGATCTGACATTCGCAAAAATCGATTTTTTAGTTTCATAACATTACTCCACAGCATTGTGAATTGGTGTTGCTGAGTGCTGTGGAGTAATGTTAATCGACATATTTAATAAATAGTATAGTTATGCATGCATAATATATTTCTTAGATTAACACACCAAGTGCAACGCTAAATTATATTATAGAACACCTGATTGGGCGTTTTAAACCCTAAGCGTTTTCTTGGTCTGTTGTTTAGTTTATTCTCAATGTCCTGTATCTCATTATCAGAGACTTGTCTAAAGTCACAACCCTTAGGCAAGAACTCTCTGATTAAGCCGTTAGTATTCTCGTTGGTTCCTCGCTGCCATGACGCATAAGCATCGGCAAAGAAGAAGGAAGTAAAGAGCTTTCGTTTCACCTTCTTATGCTGAGCAAACTCTTTACCATTGTCAGAGGTAATGGTCTT
>NZ_RRYW01000112.1 GCF_014861365.1 Psychrobacter sp. FME6 | reverse complement strand
AATTATTTTATGATATTTGTCCTGGCCATAACAGTTTTATTTTGAACTGACTATATAATAACGCCTAATATGAATAACTAAATTGGTTTTTATCCATTATTTATTGCCGCTTTAGCCGCTTGCTAATCGAGCTACTATTGTTTTTTCTCTTCTCTGTTTAGGTTACCTAACTTGTTCATCACTTTTATGTTTGTACCTCGTTTATGCCGGCCGCGCGCTCCTAAAGAAGCGTCGGCCAAACCTCCTCCGACGACACGCTATCTGAGGCGGTTGAATCGTACTAAATCAGTCTCGAGGCTATCGACGTTCATTGCGATAGCCATGATGCTACTGCCTTATCCGGCCTTTGCTGCTGATACTTTAGCAGGGCCAACAGCGGCCAGTGTCCTACTGCTCATATTTTTTGTGGTTGTGGCCATTGGTATCTCGTTTGTCTGCTCCTTAGCAGAGTCTTCACTACTCAGTATGACGCCGTCTTATATCGCTGATGTGCAAGAGAGCAATCCCAAAAAAGCAAATATGCTAAGAAAGCTAAAGGTTGATAATATCGATCAATCGTTGGCGGCTATTTTGACCTTAAATACCGTGGCGCATACGCTAGGATCTATTGGTGCTGGTGCTCAGGCCACGATTGTGTTTGGCAGTGCTTGGTTTGGGTTGTTTTCTGCGATTATGACCTTGGCGATTCTGTTTTTATCTGAAATCATTCCAAAGACACTGGGTACTTTGTATTGGCGCCAATTGAGCGGCGTCGTGGCTCACTTTGTTCGAGGTATTATCCTATTGCTTTACCCGCTCATTTGGTTCTCAGAGCGACTGACCAAACTGCTTGTGCGTGGCAAAGAGCCCCAGACATTTAGCCGTCGTGAGTTTGCCGCGCTTGCTAGTATCGGTGAAGAGTCAGGACAAATCGACCCATTAGAGTCGCGCATCATTCGTAACTTGTTGGCGTTTGGTGCCATCAAAGTCGAAGATATCATGACCCCGCGTTCAGTGATGCTATCGTTTGAAGAAAATAAAACCGTTGCTGAGTTGTTGGTTGACCGCCCAAAACTGACGTTTTCACGATTGCCGATTTATGATGGTGACTTGGATAATATTACTGGTTTTGTATTAAAAACCGATATGCTATTGGCAAAAGTTAATCACGCGGTGCATAAACCATTAACGCAGTTCAAACGAGAGATTACCTTTGTATTTTCAAAGATGAAACTCTTTGATTTGCTAGAATTTATGCTAAAAAACCGTATTCATATTGCTATTACTGTGGGTGAGTATGGCGAAGTCAAAGGACTGGTTACTTTAGAAGATGTGTTTGAAACTTTATTAGGTCTTGAAATTGTGGATGAAATTGACCGCGTGGAAGATATGCAAGCATTGGCACGACAAATGATGGACAGACGGGTAGAGCGTTTGGGTATGAAACTCAGTGATGATGAGCATCATGAAGATAATAGTAATGATGCTAAATTGTAATACAGAAGCTTAGGGCTTGGTTGATGTTCAACACATCCTAGCGTTTTAGCATTCGCAATAATTACACAGGGTGTCACATAGCTGTGAGAATTGAATGATAGGCTCACTTTATGATACAAGTATGCCATCATTCTTGACAAAGTATTTAAACAAAGCTCTAACCATCAAGAGCACAAAGAAAAATATAAAAAATGTTAGGGCATGTTGAGCATTCAATTAGGGCACTTACAACTAGGGCACTTAAAATTAAGGCACTTAAAAGAAAATATAGCTTGTCTCATTGAATGGCATAAAAAAATCAGCTGTCAATATATGACAACCACATATCATAATCAGATATGACCACCACGAAAAAGTATCGCTAAGGATTATCATGAAAGCATTATGGGAAAAAGGGCTGTTGGCTCTATTGGTGAGAAGCGCCAGCGTCACTGCAGTTATCGCAGTGGCAAGTACTGTAAGTATCAGCGCGCAAGCAGCAACCATGACCGAAGCTTTGGTGCAAAACTATGCAGCAGCAATGAAGTCATCAGCGAATAGCCAAAGTATCAACCAAGTATCACGCTTGGTGTCCGATGACGCATTGATTTCATTGTCTAGAAAGGGCAAGTCTACCAGTTTAGATAAAGACGCCTACCTTAGATTACTTCAGGATAGCTGGAGTAATACCTCTAACTATCGTTACAATATTTCTGTAGATGATGTCGTCATTACAGGCGCACAGGCCAAAGCCAATGTGACCACCAATGAGAGCTGGGTAAAAGACGGTCAAGAAGTCTCGTTTGTTACCACATCTAGAGTAACATTGACACTATCAACGGGTAATGCGGTGCTACTACGTGCGGTATCACAAGTAGCGATTAATTAGTCATTGACACGCCCTAGTCCGTAGTCCGTGCTTGATGGCGTTAAAATCTTTGACTATTAAGTTTTGATATTAATAGGCATCATGGTTTTATTGAGTGTCAGTCTTCGTCATTTAAATACGAATCCAGCTTATGAGAAATATTCTTAGATGATTATCTTTTTCTATTAGGCTGGTTTTTACGTTACATAGCATACTATACTATCAAGCAACTTTATTTCATCACTTCTTGTCGTTAGGAAAACTCCCATACCATGTCTACTGTGCTATCAAACTCTCGCTCATTTATTGCGTTGCCATTGACGCTTGCGGTATCAACTTTACTTATCAGTGCTTGTAGCAATACGTCAACGGTAAAAAACAAGGGTGCGACCAATAGCTCATCTGTCATTACCAAACGTCCTGCTAGTTCTGCTAACAAAGCCACTACCTCAACCAGCAGCGCTGATTATTCAACCGCATATTTGGATGCGGATAGCTTGGATGAACTGGCAGATTTGTTAGAAGCCACTGACATGACAATGGTCGAAGGTAATAAGCTTGTCATCCAGCAATATGGTGATTTGTGGAATCGCTTACGTGCAGGTTATCGCATGAATGGCGGTCAGCCGATGTATAATCAGCGTATCGAAGGCCAAAAAAGCTGGTTTACCAGTCGACAAGACTATCTCAACCGTTTGACTGCGCGTGCCAGTCGCTATATTTACCACACGGTACGAGAGGCTGAGCGCCGCAATATTCCAACGGAGCTTGCTTTATTACCAGTGATTGAGAGTTCTTACGATCCCAGTGGGACCAGTAGTGCCGCTGCGGCAGGCTTGTGGCAGTTTATTCCAAGTACTGGCCGAATTTATGGTCTAAATCAAAGCAGTACGTATGATGGTCGCCGTGATGTCATTGAATCAACACGCGCTGCTTATGATTTTTTGACCGCGCTGCACAATCAGTTCGGCAGTTGGGAGTTGGCATTAGCGGCTTATAATGCTGGCCCTGGCCGTGTACAAAAAGCCATTGATGCCAATGCCGCTCGTGGATTACCAACAGATTATTGGTCACTTAGATTGCCCACTGAAACCATGAACTACGTACCGCGCTTTTTGGCGGTGGCCGAAATAGTCGCCAAGCCTGAACAGTATGGTGTGTATTTACCAGCGATTGCTAACCGTCAGCATTTCCGTAGTGTGCCAGTGAATTATGGCGTGAGCATATCTGAGGTCGCACAGCTCACTGGTGTCACTTATGATGAGCTAGAAAGATTGAATACGGCGCTCACCTCTGGTCGTGTCGATTCTTCAGGTCCACAGCGTATTATCATCCCTAATGATGTGAGCCTGAATACCGATTCTAAACTAAGCGCCTTGAAGGGCAATGGTATGGGTAACGTGCTTGCATCGAGTAGCACGAGTACACCAAGCAGCACAAGCACGCCAAGTTATAATAGTAAGCCATATACGAGCTCTTCGCTGCCATCTACTGGTGGTGAGCTGGCTGAATATGCTGCTAGTGCTAGTGTCCCTCAGCAAAAAACCAGTTATATTTCTCCTTCATCATCATCGAGCAGCTCTGCTTCTAGTAGTAATACGTCAGCTCGTACGGAACCACCATTAACCTCAGCTGAAACGAAAAAAATCAATGATGAGCTAAAGAGCAGTAATAGTTTACCGACCACTTCTGCTACGATTACACAAAACAATACGATTGTCCAAGAACCACCGCTAAGTAAAGAAGAGCGCGATTTTATTGCCAATCAAATTCGTATCAGCACTCCTGAAACCAACGTGGTCAATGCGGATGGCAATATTAATCTATCAGCAGTCCAAACCCAGCAGTCTATTTTGGAAGCCAGTGGTGAAGAGAAGAAGCTGAGTTTTGCGAAAACACCAGTCAGTAAGCCGAAGCCACAAGGCACGCGTACAACCTATACGGTAAAGCGTGGTGATACTTTATCTAATATCGCCAGTCGTGCAGATGTGAGCTGGCGTGATATCGCAGAATGGAACCAAATAGATGCCAGTGCCAAGCTGTTATCTGGCAGTACCTTGTACTTATACGATGCAAAAACCATCGAACCATTGAGTACGGCGAGTAATACAGCGGCAAGCCAACCAGAGAGCTACGTGGTAAAAAGTGGCGATACGCTAATTGGGACAGCGAATCGCTTTGGTTTATCCGTCACCCAGCTAGCCACTTATAATAATCTAAGTAGCCGTGCAGACCTACTTAGAGGTCAAAAGCTATGGTTGATACCCGGTAAAGTGACTGCGCCAGCGTCGACACCTGCTGCGCCATCGACCAAACCAAAAAAATCGAGTGCAGCCACCAAAAACTATAAGGTAAAAGCAGGCGATGGCCTGATTGCCCTTGCGCGTCAGTTCAATATACCGACCAATACGTTAGCCAATCTTAATGGTATCAGTACAAGAGACTCGTTGTACGTTGGACAGGTGCTAAAAGTACCCGCCAATGTCGACTTTACTTCTACGAGCACTGCGCCTAGTAGCACTAACACTGCAAGCAATACCAGTACTTCAAGCTCAGTACCGACGACCAGTTATAAAGTTAAATCGGGTGATACCTTAATTGGTATTGCTAGTAGTGTGGGTGTTAGCCCAACAGAGCTGGCTGCAGTGAATAGCAATTTTAATGCCAAAGCTCGTTTGCAACGTGGGCAGACTATCAAAGTACCAGCGTCTAAAGAATTGGTAGACCGCCAGTTAAACGATAAAACAGTCAGCTATAAAGTAAAATCAGGGGATACTTTAACGGCTGTGGCTAGACGTTATAATATTGGTCTAAGTGACTTGGCAGCTGCAAACAATCTAAAAACCAATTCTAATCTGATACTGGGTCGCACCATCACTATTCCCGCCAGTGGTAGCGTTGCGGTTGCTGCTAGTAATACTAATCAAAGCAGTAGTACTACGGCGGCTAGTAGCAATACGACTACCGCGAGCAGTAGCGGCAAAAAGCTGGGCAATACCGAACGTTATAAAGTTAAGTCAGGCGATGGTTTGATTGCCTTAGCACGTCAATTCGGTGTTTCAGTAGCAGATTTGGCGGCGACCAATGATTTGGCGACCAATGCACAGTTGCAGCGTGGGCAGACTATTAACGTACCCAAAGCAACGGTGAGCTATACCGTTGGGTCGGGTGATAGTCTGATTGGTTTAGCCCGTAAGTATGGTGTATCAACGCAAGAGTTGGCTGAGATGAATAATATTGCCGCAAACACCATGCTACAGCGCGGTCAGCGTTTGACCGTGCCCAATCGCTAACGGACGCTTAGCAATTAATAATGGTTGATTTAGTACTGTTTAAATACGCTATCATTTTTTGACAAACCGTACATTCAAAAAATTCTAACCAAAAAAATCTGCTCTACTATTATTAATAGTAGAGCAGCTTTTTTAGTTTAAAACATCTAAATAATACGTATTGCTTAGACAGTCTGAGTTTTTATCGTTTCAAGATAACTTCTGATATTACTAACATAATGCATCGCTTGCCCATAACGGCTATTAGACGCTCTATTATTATCTAAATAGGCATAGACGTTGGCCCAGCTTTTATCATTAATACCTCGATTTCGTAATGTGCGCTGAATCCCTTTTATCGCGTTTGGCCCCATATTATAGCCCGCAAGCGCAAACCAGATACGATCAGTCTTTGGTACATCAGAAAAATCCGCTTTCATTTGCTCTAGGTAGCGCGCACCGCCGCCGATACTTTGATACGGGTCAACGCGATTTGAGACGCCCATCGCTTTAGCGGTATTGTTGGTCAGCATCATTAGTCCGCGTACACCAGTCGGTGAGACGGCATTGGCGTCAAGATGGGATTCTTGATAACCCATTGCCACCAATAATTCCCAATCATGATTATAATTACGCGCTTGCTCTTCAAAAGACGATTGATAGTCAGGCAGCTTTTCTGTTAGTGTTTTTTGAAAGTGGTCCTGACTGTAAGCGTCTTTTAACAAGCTTTGGTTGTAAAAAGCCGCAAGCTTTTGGGTGTTTTCGAGCTTGATGCTATCACATAAAAAATAACTGGCTTTTTGGGATAATGGATCATTGGGCGAGTTGAACGACCAGCTAACTTTTGGGTGCAGGCCATTTTTGGTCAAACTGGCATCGTAACCACAACTAACATTAACAGATGATAGATTGAGCTTACTCTTTAGCTGCGTACTGGCAGTCGTTAACGCCATATCCGCTTTACCTGCTCTTAAGGCTTTGAGCGCCGCTTCTTCATTCGCATAAGCTTTTAGGTCGATATCGACACCCAACTCGTCGGCATAACTACGTACCAAATCAAAGCCGAAGCCATGTTGGAAGCCATCAGTCGCAAAATAAGTGCTGTCGCCTGGGACAGCGGCGATGGTCAAGGTGTTTTCCAGCATGACATTATCATAGGCTGGCACCTGCGCACTCATGGTCGTCAAACTCTCAGCAGGTAATGAGAGTAGGGCTATACTAGAGACTTGTGCCAACTTTTTGGTTTTGGCAAAGCGAGCCGATGGATTGGGGGTAACGGATGAAACGATGTTACTTTTAGTGTTTGGTAGGCGTTTAGATGGACGTAATAAATAAGAAATACGACGTCTGGCCCCTTGCGCAGATACTTTCACACGATAAGTAATACGCTGCATGGATGTCTCCTGATTTTAGCCATCCTGCTTACCGTAAAATGTCTGTGAGTGCGCTGATAATCAAACAGCACTCAACGAGTAACATTTTAGATAACACTACGCTTTTAAATAATAAGTGCAGCATTATCTTGTTTAATCATAGTGCCACCAACATACGCTTATAAGCGTTAGTGGTAAGTTTTACAATTGGCTATCTATCGGCGTATTTACTTAATACTTAAGAGTATCAATGTAAATTTCTTAAAAGTCTCATTTAAAGTGTTTTGACCAAATTCTGGACGCACAATAATACGAAGGATATAAATCAGATGATTCCTTCATCGACGATAGATAGAGCTATTGCAAAAACAACTATGCATTAAACATAGGTAAGGTCATGAATAAGTTAATGAAACAAAGCCATAGATCAGTTGGGCAACATCATTACTATTTAGTATTAACAGATATCGATACTAATATAGTCGTTCAACTTTCACTACGCTAATATCAACAACGACTCACTCTGTAAAGGGTAAAAGTAGAGTAGTGGTTAATGATATCAATTGTTCAGCAATAAAATTCAGTAAAACGTCGTACTTGATAGCCCATGAGTTATATCTCAAAATACTATCCATCAGATGCTACTAAACCATTATTGCGACACTACAATCGCTGAATGCTGTTATATATAATGCTATATACCGCGTTGCTAAACATATTACTCATAAAGAATAATGAGGTTTTGAGCAGTTATCATCGTTTAGTGCCATAACCGGAAGCTATAATAATGGGAAGTTTCATGACAAAACATTCTTTCTTACAGGGGTAATATGTAGTTACTCATTGTATTATTCAAGTAGAATTAAGAAAATAGCGATAAAACTTAACAATTAGCCTATAAACGGTAAAATTTGGCAAAGTTATAAACTTTCAATCAAAAAATAACTAAGAAATTTGAAGCAGTACCGTAGCGTTTTTAAAGTATTTTAACTAGGGCGTGTTGAACATTCATAATTTCAGCCAGATATAAGCGCAAGCGAGAGCGACCGTATTCTCATAACTCTGCTTGAGCTTATCAAATCTGGTGGCAACTGCCC
>NZ_RRYW01000111.1 GCF_014861365.1 Psychrobacter sp. FME6 | reverse complement strand
CAAGAAAAATATTATTTTATTTAAAGAGTCTATAGTGATGGTTTGCGATTGTTAGTGCAGTATAAAAACTCATCGTTATTAACATTAATGTGATTAATAAAGGTAATGTTCATTGGGTTATTTAAAGTCTCTACTTAGACAATCAAGACAAATTATTAGTATAATCCTTCTGAACTCTCAACAAAAAATCACTGTAGCTTGTTATGACGCTAAAGCCTTTATTCGTAACTTTGTTTATCTTGCCATTATTTGCCATGACTGCCTGTGCTAAAGAGCCTGTAGCAACGGCAGATAGTAATGGTATTCCGCAAACCCGTAGTAATCTAAGCGCTGATGAAAAAAAGCAGTTGGATAACTTCTTAGCGCAGCAAAAAGAAAACATGCAATTTATAGAAGGCGGTAGCTATGAGATGGGCGACTTTGGTCCTAAACTTGACTGGACGGAAGGGCTGCCAATCTCTAGCGGTGGTGATAATAAGTCTTTGCATAAGGTGACACTTGATAGTTTTAGTATGAATGCTTACAAGGCGACTTATGATGACTTTGATATCTATAGTATGGCGACAGGGCAACCTAGAGAAGGAATGCAAGAGTACGCCATAGAACTACATCAGCCTAATGCTGCTGCTGGAATCAACTGGCAAACCGCGCAGCACTATTGTCAGTGGCTGGGTCAACAGCTGGAAGTGCCGATGAGTTTACCGACCGAAGCTCAGTGGGAGTATGCGGCGCGTAATCGCGGTCAGTATGTGTTATTCCCAACCGATACTGGCAAAGTAGATGATGGTCGTAATGTATGGACATTTAATCAAGCACGTGAATTCAGTAATAAATATAACAGTATTTTGGACGTACCAATTGTTGGTTTATATCCGCCTAATCCATTAGGACTGTATGATATGACCAATCAAAACTATGAGTGGATGATTGATTGGTATGATGCCAAGTATTATGGAAATAGTCCTGAACATAACCCACAAGGTCCATCAACTGGTAAAGAAAAAGTATTGCGCAGCGTAGATGCCAATGAAGGTGACGCTAGAAATATTAGGGTGATGGGTCCTGTGAGCGTAAAACGCTGGCACAAATTGCCCAATCCACCTCTAATTGATGACGATTCTAAACTTAATCAGAATCGTGCAACATCAGCAAGATGCGTTGCTAATGCGTCGATTCCTCTAGTTTGACGCATAAAACAAGAAATCAACTAAGCTAAATTTTTCCACTTAAACCATATAACTGTCGTCATCATCTCGTCCGAAGGGCGATGTAATATCTTCGTCAAAGCCCGCTGGATCGTATTGCTCTGGATTTTTGGCAGCATAAAACTCATAGTCATTGACATTACCACGATTGATAAATATATCGTACTGCGGGCTGGTGTTTTTGACCACTTCTATACCATCAGGGTATTCAGGAGCGACTTTTGTCCTCATCTCTAAATATTGGATAAGATATTTACTGTAGTCGCTATCTGTTCTAAATATGTCTGTACTTCTAGAGTTTACAAAGTCTAATATCTCTTGTACGTTTTTATCTAAAAACTTTCCATAATTAAGCAAGCGAATAATATCGCCCTCATTCTGTCCTAAATCGCTTTTTTCACCATTTGGATGCATATGTTGTAATACATTTTGCCATTCGCGTTTGATGGTTACTGTTTCAAATATCTTTATAATGGCTGCCTTTCGGCTGGGTAAGTAATCAATGTCAACGTTACCCCAATCGACACTAATATTAGTCTCAATCAATATCAACAAAAGCAGGATCGCTTAAGTCCTCTGCATTTGGTTCAGTAATAAATAAAGGATAACCCCGTTTAGCTGTATATTGACCTTCTTCAAGATCTATTGGCGCACGAGAAAATTGATAAGCGCCTTCAAGCGGTGTTTTCTGATTACCTTTTTGCAAATAGGCATCGGTTAAGACTAAATTTTTATCAAAGTTTATCTTAAGAGTCGCAAACTCATCAGGACTTGCAGATTGATTATTAGTGGTAAGGGAGCGTGTAGGATAAAGATTCTCAAAATACTTAAAGAAATAGTTTAGATTAGGGTCTTGGTAGTAAGGCTGATAGGATTCACTGCTAGTGCTTCGAGCAGACCACTGCGGTCTTGGGTACAAATGCACTTCAACCTCGGTACGCTCATCCGATTCTTGGTCAGTCGCCCATGTTCTGATCTTGGTGGGTACAGCTTTGAGTGCGCTATTGTATTTATCAAATTGGTCATCAAGTACAGCAAACCTTTCAGTATTAGCAAACTCAGCGTAGTACTCTCCATTCCATTCTTGCCCATCTATACTGATATATAGGTTCCAAGGATACTTGGTTTGCATTTGCTTATACCAGTCGGAGGAGATTGTCCAATCGCCTGATTGCCATTTTTTATAAGCTTCTGGATGGTTGTTTTTAAATTCTGTAGCATAGTGCTCTTTCCCCGTTCTTTTAGTGTGTAAATAAGCATCATAACTCATATAAAGCATTTCATCGCCACTTGATACAGGAGAGCCTTCTAATGTCTTTGGATCAGGTTCGATAGGTGTGGCTTGAAAGGAGGCAACCTCTTGACGCCTAGGCCAACCTGTGAGAAATACAATGACCCAGCCATCAGGCGCAAAGGCCAGCTCAATACCATAGTAGTTGGCACTTTTCGGATTAGGTTTTTCATGGCTATCTTCTACTTTTTTGCTCGTGCTAGTCATTAGCGCATAGATTTGATCAGTAGGCAGTGAGTGCTCACCCTGATAATATTGATTGGTTATGTTATCTAGGTAAGTTACCCGCACTTTATCAGGTAGTGGCTGCTCAAATGGGTTACCCCCTAGTGGCGTACTACCATAACCCCAAATCCCGCTATCTCCATCAAGTGAGCGCAACCAAGTGCCATCATTTAAATAAAAACTAGTGCTGTAACTGCGTATTTTATCTGATTTTTGTGTGCTGATCATGTTGTCAAAATTGTCTTTTTTATACAGAGCATATCTAGCATTCGATATTTTAGCGCCCCATTCGACTACTTTATTATTTTTCATCTGTTGTTCCTTATATGCCCACGCAAATGCCATGGATAAAAGCGCAAATACAATAATGGTTATAATCTTTGTCGTAGTCGACCAGTCGCGTATCATTGGGCACTCTCGCTAAATATCATTAAACTAGCCATTAATTATTTTTCTGAATGGAATACCACTTTTGAATCTAACTTCAAAACCTATTGCGTTTTGCACAGACCAATGTATATAGTTGTGTCTTAGGGCTTTAGTTGCAGCGTTTTCTGATAGCGTCTTTGTTACGCGTCTGCCTCTTTTCGCACCATTTTTCCATGGGTCTGCATTGATAACCTCGTTAGGAAGACTGGTCATTAATTTTTTAACGTCGCCTGTGGTAGCGTTATAGTAATTCGTCAAGCCTTGTTTACCAGTCAGAAAGCTTAATTGACCGTATTTGCTCGCCATTCTTGCCATCATTTGCAATGATATTTTATGTATATCGTTTCTAATACCTGTACGTGTAAAGATATGGTTAAATTGACCCCTACCTCTTGACAGTGAATTTAGTTCACCCTTATTTTCTTTATAGAAATTCTTATCCACTAACCAGTTTTTTTCCTGATTACTTAAAGTTGAGTATCTCTCATTGGTTAAATTATTGTAAGCACCACCAACATCAGCGTGAGCACCATTTATAGTTACTTCATAGCCAAAGCCGCTACCAATGGCCGAATTAATGTTAGTCACTGAAAAGTTTAGTCGATATTCATCAGCCGCTATGATATGAAAAACTTTAGTAAACGCTTTATCGGTAGCGCTAAGATCTCGAAAATCTAACTTTAATTCTCTTACATCATCATTGAAATTTGCGCCAACAGAGGAGACCGTATCAAAAATTCCGATAAATTTAAATTTAATTTTAGTACGTGATAGCTGCCAGTTTGGAAATGGTTTGTTTTTTGATTTGGTTAAGTGAACAAAATGGCGAGCAGTAGCTGCTCCACGACTAAAACCAAAAACATTAATATGAAGTAGTGAAGGTACGGCTCCTACTGCTTCCTCTATCGCACCAAAGGCCTGTTCAGCTCGCTGAGCGACACCTGTGACACCAACGCCCATAGCATAACCTGCTACCTCATCATTAGTATCACCTCTACGAGTCCCAATGCCTTCTATATATACCCATCTTTGTCCGTTGTTGATTTTTCCCTTTCTGAACATCCACGCTATATTAGAATACGCGTTGGCATAACTACTAGTTTCAGAATGCTCATTTTTATCATATTCGTCAGTATTAAACATATTATTCTTGGTACCATCGAAGAATACATTCACTGTTTTGACGTCTACTTCTTTTGGAACGAAAGAGTCTTTCGTCTTAGTAGTCGGATTAGCCATTACTCATCATCCTCATCAGAATCCTTGCTAAATGTGAGATCAACTTTTCTCATTCCTGAACCAACCCGTATTGTCTCGCCTTTCTCATTGGTCATCCCACGATAAATCTTACCTTCAGAAGTCTCAATTTTATAAGCAAACCCTTCCACAGGATTGCCTAGAGTATCTTTAACTATATACATCTCATTATAAGGGTCTTCAGGCGGGGTATAATTAGCTCTCGCACCAGATACCAGCTCTTTCTTAACTGCCTTCACCGTAATCGTCCCCGGACACACCAGCTTAATCCCACTGTCATCAATCGTAATGGATGCTCCTGCTGACGTTTGCAGCTTAATACGCTTAGGACTCGACACATTCACCTGTCCCGACTCACTGCCAATCGTCATACCTAGTTGACTATGCAATTGCAGCTCACCGCCTTGCGCTTGTATCGCTAGTGGCTCTCTATTGGCACTGATATGTAACCCTGATAGGCTCGCTTGTCCACCGACCCCAGCGAGCGAATCAATCGTATTTGCCGTCAGCGTATAATTGCCTGCCACCACATCCGACTGGGTGCTGCCTGACTGCCTGACTATTGTTTTCGCCGTCCAAAGCGTATTACTTGCTGAGGCTAATATACTGTCACGACTGACCAGCATCACATCAGACGCGCCTAACACTTCCGTATTTAGCGTCTCATCTATAATTTGAGCACTGGTTTTAAAGGCTTCTATCGTTTGGTTGGCATCGCTAAGTGCTGCCGTGGATTGCAAATGCGCCTGCTTGGCATCGAGAAGCGTCTCGCTCAGCTCAGTGCCCAGTTTTAGTTGACGTTGTCCTGCATCATTGACCCACGCCGACTCATGCTCTGTCTGGCTGTGTCTGATACCGAAAGTGGATAGCAGTACGCCTGACTCACCGGTGATTTGTAAGCCATGGTCACTTGCCAGATTAATACCTTGGCCACTGGTTGATGATTGATGATTGCTATAACGATGCCGCAGTACGCCAAGCTCAAGCACATGTTCATCAGGGGCAAAGGTGGCGCTGTCGGTAATCGTTGGGTTTTCGCTATTGGCTTTGCTGCCGGTATTCACCGACCACTGTAGTCCGACTTTGCCTGGCGTATCATCAAAGCTTAGGCTCACCTCAGACTCAGAACACAATCCATACTGGGCAATACCCGATAGCCAGCCACTATGTCCATCATCGTCATTGATTTGCGAATGCCCGAGGCCACCACCATGCCATCTAGGGGAAGATCCGCCTTGTAAGTTGTGTCTATTCGATAGTCCGCTATCACGAGTGGTGATATCTTTTTCATCGACATCGCCCATACCGATACCGTCGAACAGTGCGCGGCTAATGACTGGACTGTCGATATCGCCATACCAGTGGGTTAAGAGGACTGACTGTCCCAAACGTGGGGCGAACTGCCAGCCATGAGTGCTACCGGATGATAGTTGCAGACTACGTAGCGGCGGGGTAGTGCCGTCATCGTGAGGACTGATGCCTGACCAAACGGGCGTGGTCATGGTTTGTTGTAAATTATCAGTGCTGACACTTGAGTCATAGCTAGGAGAGGCTGATAAACTGGTGTCACCAGTACGCGCTTGGGCGAGACCTTGATAGGTGCTACTGACAAAGGATAAAGAACTGGGATAAGGGGTGTAGGGGATAGTGGCGTCAAGTAAAGTGGCTGATACCCAAACCCCAGTATCGCGGGCGCTGTTATAGGCGTGGTTGGGGGATAAAGGTGATAGGAGTGTTGGTTATGTCAATAAAACAGCACTTTTCAATATAAAGAAGTGCTTTTATTTTTAGACCAAATTTATTTGAACCATTTATATTCATCGTCCTTCAATAGACGATAAAAACTACCATGTAAGGGTACATGTTGCATGGTGATACCATCAACGGTTAAATCAGCGACTAGCTTACCATCAACAATATTTACCATCAGTGCTGAAGGCTCTTTGTTTTCCGCAAAAAAGGTTTTAAAGATTTCAAATGTCTCGACATCGCCATCGGGCATTTCTTTGGCACTTGGAGAACTTTGGCTAAAGCGAATAATGGCTTGATAACGTTTGCCCTCATGCTTAAAGTACAGTCGATACCAAGCAGGGACTGCTTTTTCTCCCACGTATGTGGTTAAGTCTACTTCAGACTGTGGGGTAAATGTCGTGTTACCATTAATCAAGAATTCCGTATAGCCATATACATCAAGCGGTGTGGATAGATACCAAGGGAATTTTTGAGTATTAAAGGCCTTCCATCTGCCAATAGGAAACGTATCGTTGGCTTTTTGTGCTTGGATATCTTCTGGCTGATCCTCAACAAACCCTGCAAAGTATTCTTCTTCACTCAAGCCTTCAGGGTTAAAGTGATTGGCCTGTGCAAAATACTCCCATGGAATATCCACCTCTTCTGCTTGAAACTGTGCCATCTCTTCAACTTCTGCCCAGCCAAGACGCACAGAGACAAAACCACCAGGAGCAAGTGCCAATTGTATTTGTTTAAACCGTTCGGTATTTGGAGTGTCTTCAAAATCCATAGTGAGCTTGCGCTGAAAATTTCTTTCTATCTCTGCTTTGGGCAGTCTGGCTCGGACATGGTAGTACTTGCCTTCTAATGGTGCTAGCCATGTTAGATTGATGCCATCAGGAATACGAGAGCCACCTGAAGCATCAGCGCCCGCTGTCCGCCAGCCGCCTCCTGCGTGCGCATAAAAACCGCGTCTTGAGCCATCGTCATACATCCAGAACGATTCACCTGCGACCAGCTCAACGGGGTAGTAGCGCGGCGCAAAAACCGCCGTAGAAAATCCCATTTTATTCTGTTTCATAAACATTCCTTTTAACTCCCGAGCCACGTCTTTTCCAGAGAAAATGCAGGCCGTGAGCGATACAACGAGCAGTGATAATATGGCGAGCTTGATACTTTTCATAAGTGTGCCTTTATAAGTGCTATAGCGTGATGTTGCCATTGCGTGCTCAAGCAGCACACCATATCTTTGTGATATCGCCATTATTTGATGATAGATAAGACAGACTAATTGGCTTAAAAACTAGCTATCTGCTGGCACCTTGGGTATACCATTTCTGCAATCAAATTTATAAGTACCCACAGGCAAATCATATTTTCTCCAATAGCGGCGTAGCTGTGGCGTGGTCAGCTCGTTCCCTTGACAATCCTTTGGTAACAACGGTGTGCTCCCATCACAGGTAAAATACAACGTCCCTTTAGGCAAGTTGTTATCTTCCCAATATTCTTTTGCTGATCTCTCGGGTAGTGGCGAAAAAAGAAGCTTGTCTGTTGCTGGATTGATCTGTGTGGTACATTCTCCTACTGCATTGCCAGAGTCAGTTTTTAAATACTCTTGTTTATACATAAACTGCCCACCCAAGTCCAAGTCGATACAGGCGGTTAGCCCTAAGCCGCTGGCTAAAAGTAATGATAGATAGATTGATTTCATGATGGCATCCTTTTTGCTTAGTTAGCCTGAGATAACAGTACGATAAAACTGATTGGTTGCTGGATTGATCCTAGGTAGACTTACTGGAACGACTTGTTCACCAGCGCTTTGTTCGACTTTACTTGACCATTGCAAGTATTTATTGAGCATGATCTTTTGCAGGTTGGGATCACTGACAGTAACATAAGGTAGGGTGTATTGACTGTTATTAATAATAGGCTCTGTTTTAATAGTGTGTTGATATAACTTATTGATAAATGATATAATGACTC
>NZ_RRYW01000110.1 GCF_014861365.1 Psychrobacter sp. FME6 | reverse complement strand
ACGTTACTTTAATCAAAACCTCTTATCAGGTGTCCTAAATTAGTTGACCACTACATATTGACGTCACCACTATTTAGTGGACCTGTAGATATGGTGCCATCGAAGTTGGTTTTAGAGGCGGCGTCTAAATCATCACCACCAATGCCGATAGAGGATGCACCTGATGAAACAACGTTCGCACCTATGGCGATAGATTGCTCACCCGCTGCTGTTGTGTTCTGACCACTTGACCCCCCACCAATTGCTATCCCTTGACTACCTAAAACGGTGGCATTCTTACCTATAGCAATACCATGAAGAGCACTTGCTGTAGCATTAGTTCCACACTCTACTTCTGCACTACCGTCGCAAGGCACAGCAGTCGCCTGCAGACTAAACCCGAACGCAACTAACCCTAATCCAAGAGTAGTTATACGGAAAATACTGGTAGATGAAAGGTTAGATGTAGTATTGATGGTAGCGTTTGAACTCACGCTAGACTTTGACGACTTACCACGCGCTTTTGCGTATTCAGCAACTGCCATAAAACAGTTTAAAGACGCATTCCAGATCACTTTATAATTGCGATTCATAACGTGTACTCCCTGACCAACTTATGAGAAAATTAACTTCCGTATTGCAGAGAGTAAAAAGGATCAAATAAAACACTTATAACTTTACAAAAATATTTGTTTTATACTGAAATGTAACTGCTATTAGAACTTAAGCAGCAGGTAGGTTTCATATTGTATAGTCATTATCACTCTCTATATATGATTATTAACGAATATATAGAGAGTATCAATACTGTTCATCGACTATTTACTACCGCTTATCTTATATATAACAAAAAATGAATATAATAGGTGGAGATATACTCTACCTTGTAGATATCTCAGAAATTCGTGCTATTTTTCTGAGATATAAATGTAAGGTTACTACTACATATTACTTGAATACATTACAAAAATAGATTGTCTATAGTCGATCCTGAATAAAATGGATACACAACGCTATAAAGCGGGACTGGTACAAATTAAGTAATATTTAAACCAACCTTTAGCGAAGCTATTCAACAGGCAGTATTATTTCAACGACCAAACCTTGAATATTATCTTTACGATTATAAACACTGATCTGGCCGTTATGCGCCATAACCACCGCATGAACGATGGCTAAGCCCAAGCCATATCCACCTGTTTCGCGGTGACGAGCGGTATCAAGCCGGACAAAAGGTTGAAAAATACGCGCTAAGTCTTTTTCTGCGATACCGCCGCCCTCGTCTATAATGCTCACTTGTATAGCAGGTATTTTATTACCTATCTGTGTTTTTATCATTTCAGCAGCGACGGTGGAGCTTGTTGATGTGTGCATAAAAGCATTACGAATGACATTTTCAAGAGCGCTATATAACTGTTCTTGATTACCCCTTACGGTGCAAGAATCTCTCAACGGACTATTGCTTGGCTGCCATTGCCAGCGCACATTTTTATGTTGGAACTCAAAACAAACATCTTTACCAATCTCGCTGATAATGTCAGAAATATCAACTGCTTCATCTTCTATATTATCGATGGTATATTGCTGCATCTGTAGCGATTGAATATGAATGATTTGTTCAATCAGCTCGTTCATTCGTGTAGACTCTTTATCGATACGGTCTAGATAGTGATTGGCATTAGGGGCAAAGTCTCGAGTCAGCTCAGTCGCCACGTCAAGACGCGCAAGTGGTGAGCGCAGCTCATGGGAGATATCGCTTAGCATCTGTCTGCGAGCCAGCTCACTATCAGCCAATCGGGTTGATAGTTGCGCCACGTCTTTTGCAAGCAACCCCAGCTCATCAGAGCCCAATGTTAATAATTGTGGATTGGCCTCATAATTACCATCAATCATATGGTGTACCGTATCTTGTACCCTACCGATACGCCGCGTCAGCGTACGACTGAGCCAAAAGCATACCAAAATACTGAAAAGGACAATCAATAGCAGGCGTAGCATGAAGTTACCACGCTGTAGCTCTAAGACATCTTTAAACAATAGATGCGGACGCATCTGGATGATAACGCTTTCATCATTCGGCATAACCACTGTAATCTCGGCCAACTCAGGTCGGCTATCCGTATCAGCAATGGCTTTATGAGGAGGTAGCGGTCGTAATATATCATTGAGACTAAAAGGTCTATCGACCGGATTATTACCCTTTAATTTATCATCATTTAAGCTGTAACGGCCATGAGGGTTTCTATCGCGACGCTCTTTATTGTCAGAACTACCATTCAAACTACCATTGTCTGACGACACAGAACTCTGTGAATCTGTTGTCTGACCTGGCTCTCGACGGCTTTGCCGCATCCGATATCTAGGAAACATGATAGCGCCTTGCTGGTCATATATCCTTATTTGGCTCATGAGCCTACGATCTTCGCTATAAATTTGCTTAACGGTAGATAAATCACCTGCTTGTAAAGATGTCACCAATCGCTCACGCTGCGTCAATAGCTTTTCAATTTGCGAGTCCATGCGTGTCGCCAGCTCTTGCTCATTAAGCCAGCGCTCAACCAAAATAGACAATACAGAGGTGATAAGAATCATCGATAGCAAGCTCAAAAAGAGTCGCCAAAATAGTGTCATATGTATGCGAAATTTCGATTTTTTTATCGCTGAACTTGCCATCTTAGTCGCGTCTGTCATTAAAGCACCAACTGATAACCTTTGCCACGAATCGCCTTGATTGGCTCATCATGAAAAGGCTGGAGTTTTTTGCGTAGGCGCGAGACATGGACATCGAGGCTACGGTCGAATGGTTGTAATTCACGTTGCAAGACATGTTTTGATAACCATGCTTTACTCACCACCTCGCCTTTTTGTTTTAATAAAGCGACGAGTAAATCAAACTCTGTGCCAGTAACTTGTAGCTCTGTACCATCTATTTGACAAAGCCGCTGGTTTTGATCCAGATGCAACCGACTGTCTGGTAGCACAGCGTGCTCTGATGTGGCGACACCAGATGCTATAGTGCGGCTACGCTTGATAACGGCATTGATACGTGCCAGCAATTCTCGAGGATTGCAGGGTTTGGTAATATAATCATCCGCACCCAGCTCCAGTCCGATAATGCGATCAATCTCCTCCCCTTTTGCGGTCAGCATAATGACAGGAATATCACTAATAGCTGGCAGCTGACGTAGCACGCTGAGCCCATCTATCTTTGGCATCATAATATCAAGCACCAATAAATCATAAGGCAAATCGTCATGCAGCGCTGTTTTCAGTCGCTCTATGACGGCTTCACCATCATGAATACAATCACAGCGAATACCGTGATTATGCAAATACTCTTGCAATAATTGAGTCAACTCTTCGTCATCGTCACCCAATAAAATATTTGGCATGTCCATCCTTTTGTAACTCACTCTTATTATTAATCATATAGTTGATTCACTTTAAAGCCGATACATGTGCTACCAACCTATCGACTCTATTTAGCACTGCCTATATTATCAGGCAAGCGCCTATCAATGCGCTATAAACGTTACCTTTCTTAATACTTCATAAATGTTCGTAACTTCTAACTGACGTATGATAGCGGCTATCAGCAACCAATCCTGATTGCAAGTAGTGATGAATAGTGGCTATTCGGGACACTTATCATTGATAGGCTTATCAGATAAAAACTGACTTTTTCGCAACCAATAACGTATGCACTATAAATTAAGGTAATGATGATGAAAAAATTATTAATAGGCTCAGTATTAGCAATGTCTAGCATATTAACGGTTACAGCTTGTACCAGTGTTAATGCCACCACCGACACTGCACCAACGACCAGCAAAATGCAGCACCATAAAGATGGCATGAAAAACGCCATGAACAAAGGCGGTATGAGAGGGCCAATGGCACAGCTGGATTTGACAGCCGAGCAGCAAGCGCAAATCAAAGCTATCATGAAAGAAAAATATAGTGGTCACAAAAATGATCGCACAAAGTATCAAGCAGAACGTGCGCAAACGCAGCAGCAAGTAGAAGCTTTGACCAGTGCCAGTACGTTAAACAACGCCGCTGTCAATCGCTTGGCGGACCAGCAAGCGGCAAAAACCAAGCAGCGCTTTATCGAACGTATCCAAACCCAACATGCAATCTCTCAAGTACTGACTGCCGAACAGCGTCAAAAAATGGCGCAATTAAAATCAGAAAGACAAGCAAAAGGTCATCATGGTGCAAAAAATCGTAAAATGCATGGTAAGTACCATCAACAAGGCTTGTAATTGACCGCTGCTTTTTAATTAATAGGATGTTTATCTAAAAAAGCGCATCGGTTAGCCGGTGCGCTTTTTAGGTTTTTAAACCAAGGTTTAACCAGATTTCGCTCAATCAATCGAACCAAACTTCTTTTTAGCCATTGGCATAACACTAAACATCATTTTCCCCATCGCAGTACCATTGCCATCACGATAATATTGCATCAGCTCGCTGCCATACTCTCGCATATCGATACTATTACTGGCGTTTGGTACTTGACTATTACTGGGTAAGTTGGGAAATGCTATGTCTTTAGCGCTTATAGCGGAGTATTGCTGTAAAACATCTACGACCATATTCTTATTAGAGACAGTTTCGCTCGGTAGCTCACGACGTAGATGCTGCCATTTAAGCTGACCCCGCTTATCAAATCCATACAGCGCTTGCATCTCTGTATTTGCTAGCATTGCACCTTCTACCGCCTCTTCTTTTGTTTCACTACCACTGTCGATGCCGCTTTTTATCATTGCCAACATTTGCTGTACTAATGCTTTACTCGTAAATTTATCAGTATTAGTCTCGCCTAGCTCGTAAGATTCACTTTCTTTGACTAGCTCTGGATATCGCTGACCAATCCGCTCGTAGACGATGCGCATGTAGTCTTGATAAAACTGCTCATAACTCTCGACACTTTGTACACGGCGAATGACTTGGTTACTTGCCAGCATGGCTGGTAGCTGATGCGCAGGTAACTTAGGAGAAAGCGAGGCTAGCGTAGTAGGAGCGACATAATCAAACTGGCTAACAGGTGCGGCATCAAATGTGGCATCTAGCGCCGCAAAATGACTTTTTATCAACTCACTACCAAAGCCCTTGGGTAAAGTACCGTCATCAATGGCTAGCTTTAGCCACTTATTACGCCACTTTGTACCGAGCTTATCGTCTAACAGTTCTGAATTAAACATCGCAAAATTATCTGCCCATAGATACATATTACCGTTTTTAAAATCGATATACATAGGCTGATTGATGCTGCTTTGATGGTTGCGCGCCTGATACTGCATGCTCGCCAGCATCGTCGCCTTGCCAGCCATTGGCTGATAAACGCCTTGTGCATTGATAGACAGTGGCTTTAGCACATAAGCATCTAGCAGCTTTGCTTTTTTGACATCTTGCGCTGTCGCTCGATCATCGTAATTATCAAATAGCTGTTGGTAAGATGCTGGCACGGTGATATCACTATCATATTTACTGTCTACCCATGCCTCATACGCATTCGTGCACTCAAGGTAGTTGTTTTTCAGCGTCGTTCGCTCAGCGTCATAATCCACCGCCAAAATGTCTTTATTTTGTGCTGCTGCCTGAGCAAGTAAGACGGTATATGCTTGATCATGTGTGTCTTCGCAGTATTCATCGATATAATCTGAGGCGACTGGCTCTTTGGCATCTATTTTAGTATTTATATCACTAAACTGCTGCTCGTTACTAATCTCAAGATTACTATGATAACTAAAAGACTGGCGGCGCTGTTTTTGTAATGCAGTCGCCAGTGCTGTTTTTGCTGCCACTGGCGTTTGCTTGGCAGTCATAGCATTGGATTGGCTAGGATTGGTAGATTGGCAGCCCGTTAATAATAGTGCCCCTGTTACCAATACACTAGCAAATAGGCGATTGCCATTGAGAACTGACGCAGAGCTAACTGACGAAAGACGACTTGCCATGATTTGATGTACTGTTTTCATTTTTTATCCTTAATAAATATTGACTTAGACGTAATAAAATAGCGCTATTTAACCGCTTTTCTATTATCAGTATTTTTGGTCATCGTCATAATCATTCTCTGCTACATCATCAGCGTAATCACTAACATAGTCATCATAATCATCATCGTAATCAACACTGCTCCCACTATAATCGTAGCGCGCCTCACGTGCTGCTTGCAGTCTGTCTTTTTGTTGGCGTTGCTCTGCAATCCATGCATTGCCATCGATAGCAGCTTTAGCGTTTACGCCAAAAGACTCGGTCAATAAAGGGGTTAGCGCATGGTTATTAAAGCTACCTTTATCATAGCGTATTTGGTTTAGCACGCTGGTCGTAGAACCCATCAAGTCGCCGCCGATATTTATCCGCTGCTGCTTGGCAAGCAGGCGATCTGAGCTGTCTAAATAATAGTAATTTATCTGATTAAAAGAGATCGGACCAATGGCCTCAATGAGCTGCAATAGCGCGCCCACATCCGCACTTTGATAGCCTTTATTGTATAGCTGCACTTTCGCAAGCGCAGTTTTCAGCATCGCGCCATCAGGATATTTCTGTGGATTGGCATCGACATAATCCTGTAGCGACTGTGTCATGTATTTTAGGGTTTTGCCAATCATCTCACCGCTTTGCTTGCTACCAAAATGCACCTTTACCGCGCGGCGCGCACCGACTTCTTTGGCAAAGGTATCATGACGAATATCTACCGCGCTAAAGTGCTCAGGCGCTAGCTCTGCCATGCTGCTCTGTATAGCAGCAATGGCGGCATCGTACAGCACTGCTGGTGGCAGCTGCGCCGTAATAGCTTCAGGCAAGCCAAAACTGACGGTATTTGAGGCCATTTGGTTAGGTAAAGGGGTGTTTTCAGGGTTAACGAGCGCCACGATAGGCATAATTGCTGACGGGTCTACCGTAACTTTACTATGGTTAAAATCGAATGCTAACGGTATCTGTACGGATGAGCTAATCGTCGGCGTCACATAGTCATAGCTATAGACGCTTTGCAGTTGTCGTTGTTTGGGTTTGTACTGACTGACACTATTAAACGTTAAGTTTTGATATTGATAAGCATTTGACGCGGCTATCTGTTCCGGCGTGCGATGGAACATACTCAGCATTTGACCGATGATGCCAGTAGATGGCATTGATGATTGGCTATCTTCTACAGCTTTTGACTGCTGTTTGGCCATCTGTACGGTTTCATAGTTTTTTAATAGGTTTTTGGGCTTTAGGTTTGAGACCCCTGAGAGAAGACCGCCCTCTGCATTGCCATATTCATTATCGCCATCTCTGTCGTAACCGTTTTGATTATAGCCGTCCTCATAGTAGCGATGATAATCATCAACAGTTTCATCGGCATCGATGACATCATAATCGCCATATTCACTGATATCTTTCACGTCATCTACTACTGCTGTTGCCGCATCCGCTGTTGTCAGTTCATCACTATCTTCATAGCTATCATTAACTCTCTCGTCATTATCATTCGATCCGCTCTCATTATAGTCCATGCCCTCATCCATGCTTTCAGGTTCATAAGCATAAGCTTCTATAATCGTTCTAAGTAAGCTACTAGAGCCTGCATCTATGCTATCTGGGTCAATAAAAGGGACGGCATGATAATTGGCTTGCGCGACTGCCACATGTTCTGTTGCCAGATGCTGACGAATAGCAGCAAGTAAATGTGACTTGGCTTGATTGTCCATATTGGGGTTTTTGCTTTGATCAAATAGCTGTTGATAGCGCTTAGATTTGGCTGTTATCTCGGCATTAAACGCGCGTCCTTGTGCTTGGTTTTGTACACTATCGGCGGTATTAAAATCAATCATACTTTTTGATGCCGCAGACGATGATAGCGTTGGGCTTGATTGACAGCCTGTCAGCCCAAAAGCCGCACCGCCAAGCAGTAATGCGCAGCCTGTGATGGAGATTAATTTGCGCGACTGATGTGAGTGCTCGGTATGATTATTGGCAGATAACTGGTGATGAGTCATGTCAGAGTAACGCTGTTGTTCGCGATTATCACTATGGTTGAATGACATAAAAGTCCCTTTATACATATAAAAAGTCGATAATAAGTGGGTATTATTGAGTATACTTATAACACAAGGCGTTACAATTTAGTAAGATTAGAGCGTATTTCTTAAGAAAGTTTTTTAGGGGCTGTATAGAATTGGGAAATAGTTGAAAAAAATAAGCAACGCCTTACACTCTTGTTTACCACAACAAAGAGAA
>NZ_RRYW01000109.1 GCF_014861365.1 Psychrobacter sp. FME6 | reverse complement strand
ACGATCTAAGTATAGCTTATTCTGAAATATCTATGCTAATTGATGACACGCCCTAGTAATTACACAAATACCCACAAAAAAACTCGCCCTCATTGGATGAGGGCGAGTTTTTTTAATATCGATGACGATGCTATTTTACTTATAGCGCTGTACTTACAACACAACTAAATCAACGATTTAAACCACACTGACTCTTACACGTCGCTGTATCACTCGCGTCTTTAACTAACCATATATAAATAACATAGTAGACCTCTTGCATAAGTCATCGCTAGCCCTTGTAACTTCGTCAGTTGAAGTCAATGAACTGGTACTTTTGCAAAAGGTCTAGTAATTGTAGCGCTGTGTGACGGTATGAAAAAGCTAAAAACTACTGTGCTACTGCCGTGTCATCAGCGGCATCACCCGCCTCTAAATCACCATCTGCTTGCTCAGTGGTCAAATCAGTATCAGCAACTGCCGCTTGATCAACGGTACCTTCAGCGGTTGCTGTGCCAGATTCAGCAGCAACGACAGCGCCGTCGGTATCTGCTGCTGGAGTGGCATCGGCATCGGCTGGTGCATCAGTCGTAGCGGCTGCATCAACCTCTTCTGCTGGTGCGGCGGCAGTTTCAGCTGGCGCATCATCTTCAGTAGTAGTCGCTTCTGCGGCAGCTACCTCTTCGGTAGTCTCAGCAGTAATATGTTCACCCGCTGGGCGCAGAAATCCTGAGATGCCGATAAGTAAGACGATAGCCAAGAATAAAGCAACGCCGCCCAAGGCAAACAAAAACTCTTTCTTAGGGTTGTTTTCGACAATATGTTCTGACATACCTTATCCACCTTGCACAAAATATTTAAAATATTGGCCTATTATATCGCAATTTATATCGATTTGTTAAAACCCTTAACTATTTAATGGATTTATTATTAAAAAACCTTAAAACCAAACTATATTATCATTTTCCACTACTTGACCAAACGCGTTCGCGGGGTCGCACGCTTGCCAAGATAGCTTAATAATAGCAAAAGCGCAATAATGATTAAGATAGGATAATTGCCAAAGCGCATAAAAGGAGTATTACCCACCCGCGCCTGAATATCACCGCGTAATACTGTCCGCTCAAACTGCGGTGCACGCTCGATGATACGGCCTTTATGGTCAATGATAGCCGTCACCCCAGTATTGGTTGCCCGCATAAACCAGCGGCCGTTCTCTAATGCGCGCATCTGTACCATTTGCAAATGCTGCAGCGGACCTGCTGAAGTGCCAAACCATGCATCGTTGGAGATGGTCAATAAAAAGTCAGTATTGATGGCATTTTTGCGTGTGGTATCAGGATAGGCCACCTCATAGCAAACTGCCGCCCCTAAATTATGTCCACGCACGCGTAGTGGTGACTGTTCATCACTACCACGACTATAGCTCATAATATCCTGACTGCCTGCCAAATTGGGTAAAATATCTAGCATACCTTCAAATGGAATATATTCGCCAAAGGGCACCAAACGCTGCTTTTTATACAGTCCTTCTGCTTCAGATCCTAACGCAATCACACTATTATAAAAAGGCGGATATTTATCCGTACTAGCATCAAAACCTGCTTCATCTTTATAAGGAATACCGGTGACCCAAGTCGTATTGGTCTCTTTGGCCATTTTGACCATCTCGTTGATAAAGCCCACGGCCTCGGTCTGAAACATCGGAATCGATGACTCTGGCCATAGGACAATATCACGTCCCCACTCGGTTCGTGTCAACGTCGCATAGATCTCCAAGGTCTCTATTTGGTATTCGGTCAGCCATTTTAAATCTTGGGGAATATTGCCTTGGATTAATGAGACGGATAAATCAGGCGTTCCTTTTGGCTTGGTCCATTGTGGATTAACCAGCCACAATACGCTGCTAACAACTAACAACGCTAGCGAGGGAATCATATAACCACTACGGCGGCGCAGTAGCTCCACCACACTTGCTGCTAATAATACGGCGACAAAAGACACCGCGAACACGCCAGCCACTGGTGCTAATGACGATAACCAATACTGTTCAGTAAAAGCATAGCCGACGAACAACCACGGAAAGCCAGTAAACAACCAGGTTTTCATCCACTCTTGTAATATCCACAGCGCGGCAAAAGACAACGGCTGCTTACCGACGAAACGATTAAAGACCAGCGCCAAAAAGCCATGAAACAGCCCCATGCCAAGACCCATCAGCGCAATCATAATCAGCGCAAGCCATGCAGGCGTCGCCCCATAAACATGGATAGAGGTATAGAGCCAAAACGCCCCTACACACCATAGCCCCGTACCATAAGCCTGACCGATAAGAAAAGCACGCTTGCCACTCATATCAGGTATCAATAATGCATACAAAATAGCAGGCGATACCAGTGCTAGCGGCCAGATACCGTAGGGTGCAAGCGCGAATATAAATACCGCCCCCGCCAGCCAAGCAATCAATACCGTCAGCCCCATCGGTAAGCCCTTTGGCTTATCGGGGTTTAGACGTTTTTGCAAATCAACCGTAGACAGACGCATAGCAATTATCCAGAATCGTATTATTCAATCATTTTAAATGTTCATTTAATGTTTGATATAGCGCTCGCCATATTGTGACGAGAGCCTGTTGAACACTTTCAAAGTTCACAAAGACTGTGCCTAAAAATCAAACCCGCCCATGATACCAGTCTGTTTAAAATAATGGGTAAATTTGCGTTGCAAAAAAGCCGACTTACAACCGCTATTTTGAAAATAAAAAAAACACGACCGCAATCGTGTTTTTATTGGTGTTTGTACGGTTATCTTTATTGGAAGACATGTCCTGATTTTGAAAGTTCAGTTCCGATTGAAGACACAGCCTAAGCCCATTATCCCGCTAGTGGCTGCCTATCAATATTTGCTGTTCAGGATTGACTTTACTCAGCTCAAGATTTTGAATAAAACGCCCTTCAACATCAGTAATAGTGATTTGCCAATCATCTATCACCACGCTCTCGCCCTCTAGATCACCGACATAACCCAGCGCCTGCATGACCAAACCGCCCATGGTATCGACATCGGTATCATCAAAGTGACAGCCAAGCTCGTCGTTACAATCTTCAATCACTGTCGACGCTTGCACGCGCCACGTATCTGGCTTTTCAGGATCAGCGACGATATTATTAATATCACTGTCTTCCTCAAAGTCATCATGCTCATCGACGATGTCACCGACGATTTCCTCGAGTAAATCTTCCATCGTTACCACACCGCCAAAGTTACCAAACTCATCGACGACAATTGCCATATGCACTTGAGTACGCTGCAAGGAGCGTAGCAAGGTGTCAGAACGCGCATTTTCACTGATATACAGTGGCTGACGCACCAAATCTCTGAGGCGTTTGCTATCAATTTTATCTTCTTGATCGCGTACCATATGCACCAAAATAGGAATCAAGTCCTTTGCCAATAAGATACCAATCACGGCATCATCGTCTTGGCTGTCAAAAACAGGATAGCGCGAGTGAGTCGTCTCAAGGATGATATCCATCACTTCAGCCAGACTGGTGCTTTCATGCAGCCCAACCACTTGGGGGCGCGGGGTCATAATTTCGCGAACTTGTGTCGCCGGCAAATCCAGCACGCCTTCTAACATATCAACCGTATCAGGCTCTAAGAACTGGCGCGACTGTTGCACTAAACCAATCAGTTCATCACGGGTTTCGGGGGCGGTCGATAGCCAGCGTTTTAAGCCTCGCATCGACCAACTACTCGGGCTGGGAGTGTCGTCAGACATGGTGGTGTGGTTTAACCTCTTTAGTTAATGACAATTAGAATAACAATTAAAAAAAGCAACAGAGAAAACATAAATGGGGATTAATGACCTAAATAAAAACCTGTGCGTTAAAACAGTTCGCTCATTAGTAGTGCCCTAATCCATAATAACTATATAACAAGCGCACCTAATATAGTCGATTCCAAATAAAACAAATACGTTATATTCCAACGTGGAACTGGTATGAATTTTTCTGGCTTGCTGTGCCTACGCCGACAGAGGCCACGTAAAATTCATCCCATTCCCGCTGTATCGTTTTAATATCGAATTCACTATAAATAGGAGCCGATAAATAATAATCAATAAGTAGACCAGTATAAATTAGCTCCACTTTATCGCAAGGCTTAGCGACATTCAACGACAAATTCACTCAAATTGTATTGTCAGTGTGTTATAAACTTTGCTATGGTCAAAGGCTGTGTTCCTCAAAGTAAAACCTATGTCGCTACGTACCTTTTTTTCTCGCCTGCTTTCGTCTCGCTCAACTGGCCATCATTCAGAAAATGGTTTAGACAATAAAGCATCTCATCCTAAACAGCCAACATCTAAGTGGCGACGTTATCTTTTGCAGTTTCTTATTGCGCTGACGCTGATACTGTCGGCGGTTTGGTTGCTGATGGCCATTTGGTATCAATTTGGCCTGCGCTCAGTCACGACATGGCTAGTAACCCTTGTCATCGCTGGGGTGCTGGTCGCTTTATTTGGTATCCGTTATTGGCCGAGAAACACTAAGCGGCTAAATGACCAGTGTTTAGCTCATAATCAAACAAACCAAAAAGTAGCAGCGAAATGGCTCACTGGTTTATACGCTGGTATTTGGTTGATTGGGCTTGGCTGGTTTTTCTCTATTGAGCCTAAACAAGAGCGCGATTGGATGGCTGAGGTGAGTGAGCGCGTGACTTACGAGCGTGATGCGAACAATCCTGATTTAATCACTCTCACCAACGTACGTAACTTTGATTGGCAGACCAACACTGAAGCGACTGAACGCTGGGAGACGCGCACCATCGATATGTCAAAACTGTCTGGCGTCGATGTGACCAATTCTTATTGGATGGGACCATTGATTGCCCATACCTTGGTCAGTTTTCGTTTTGAAGATGATCGACCGCTGGCCTTCTCGTTTGAGATTCGTAAAGAAAGTGACGAAACATTTTCCGCCCTTGCAGGATTTTTTAGACGTTTTGAGCTGAGTTTAATCGCCGCAGAAGAGCGCGATATTATTTATACCCGTAGTAACGCGCGCGGTGAGCAAGTGTATCTATTTCCCATCAGTCATTTGCAGCAGCATGAGGTTCAGGAGTTGTTTGAATCTTACTTGACCGCTGCCGATGAATTGAATGCCAAGCCCGCTTGGTACAATACGTTAATCAGTAATTGTACCAATATTATTTTTTATATGGCGCGTATTATCAGTGGCGATCGTTTACCGTGGGATTACCGGATTTGGGTATCTGGTTGGCTACCAAATTATCTATACGATGTCGGGATGTTGGATGCCGATACTAAAGAGCAAGGGCAGCCATGGTCGATGGATACGTGGTATGAGCGCACCCATATCAATGCCAAGGTTCGCGATTTTAACAATCAAATTAACCCAGCGTCTGACAGTAATAGTAATAGCAGTGAGTTTTCACGGCAAATTCGTCAGGATCTCCCGATTCCGCCACTGGCTGATTCGCAAGCTGGCGCTGAAGCAAAAGCCAAGTCTGCTGCTCAGGCTTCGCAGTGATAGCAATTTGTACTGTATTTTTTAGGGTCTGTTAAACATTCAAATGTGGCACCAGTGGTGGTTTAGAACTGACTATAGCCTGATTAAGGCGTAACCCAAGTGACCACGCGCATTTCCATATCTTCATCAGACATGCCTATTTCAGAAACACAGCGCCCAGCCACGCCAACATTAGCAGCGCGCATTTGTTGCTGGGTCACCACCGCATCTTGTGTCAATAACATATGCCAACTCGGCAAGTTTTGTCCTTTATACAAGCGTTTATAGGCACAGTGCGACGGTAGCCACATCATATCTGGTAGGTTGTCAATCGTCAGCTGAATACAGTCTGGCACATGCTCTTGGCGCGTATCGTAATGCTGGCAATAGCCCGTCGCACAATTCATAAGCTGGCAAGTCACATCAGTATATTCTACGACCTCCTCTTCATTGTCATCGTCCATATATTTAATAAGGCAACAACTGCCGCAGCCATCACATAACGCTTCCCACTCGCTATGGTTTAATTCTGCTAGCGTAAAACGCGACCAAAATTGCGGGCGCAAGGCATCGGTCGCTGACGCATCTAGTAGTGAAAGCTTATCTGGTTTTGATTCGATTTTTTCCTGAGGCTTCATATCTACACTAATACCAGCATCTAAGTTGGCCTCATGGTTGTGTAACAAATTTAGTGTCATAAAGTTGCCGTAGCATTTTGATAAAGAGCGTTACAGTATTATAGCTGTTTTTGCTTAACATGGGCGTTAAGGTAGTAAAAGTAAGGAAAACGATAAATTAAAAATAAAGAGCTTGTTGAAATTTAGCAGACAAATAACATTTTTAACGTAAAACTCATAACATAAAAAAGGACAATAATATGTCAATTAAAACCTTTGAATTAATCAGTACCACCGATAATGGGGTTGAGCTTATCAGCTATGTTGCGCTGCCAGAAAACGCCTCAGATGAAAATCCTGTAGCAGGTATTTTGGTCGCCCCCGAATGGTGGGGTGTGGTCGATCATCCAAAATCAGTCGTTGAACGCTTGGCCAAAGCAGGTTATGCCGCTGTGGCGATGGACGTCTATGGTGACGGCAAACTGACCACCGATGCAGCAATGGCAAACATGTGGATGGAACAAGTCCTTGCCGATCAAGACATGCTTATGACCCGCTGCCGTTTAATCCTCAATGATTTCAGTGACCAGTTGGCAGTTAATGGCGACAATTTAGCAGCGATTGGTTTTTGCTTTGGCGGCAAAGTCGTGCTCGATATGGCGCGCGAAGCCATGCCATTAAAAGCAGTCGCTACTTTCCACGGTAACCCATCACCAAAACAGCCAGCGGACAAAAACTTCACCGCCAAAGTATTGGTCGCCCACGGTCGTGATGATTCGATGGTATCTATGGAAGCGATAGAAGGTCTAAAATCTGAGCTAGACGCTGCCGATGTTGACTACACGATCGATGTGTATGATAACGCCAAGCACGGCTTTACCAATCCACATGCCGACGAGCGCGCTGCCAAAAACGAGGTAGATCTTGGTTATAATGAAACTGCGGCTAAGCAAAGCTGGGAAAATATGTTGGAGTTTATGAAAACTAATTTGGCATAAAGCTTTATAGTTTTTTATTATAGATAACGACACAACAATAAGGGCAGCTTACTATTTAAGCTGCCCTTATTGTTGCAATAGAATGACCAGTCTTGTGCTTATCGTCAAATAACGTCATTATCACTCTATTATCGGATGGATTGAGTGACGAGGATGCTATACCTATTTATCAACCAGCTGGGTTGGCTGGCTTTTATTGTTCTATTGACCGTAGTGGTCGCGTTATACGCTAAGATAAATAAGCAGCTTAAACAATTACGCGGCGACATTAGGCAATTACAAGCTGAGAGTAAACAGCATAAAAATAGTACGCCAATAGAAAATCTCGACCATTCTATCGCTATTAATACCGTAGAAGCAGAAGATAATGTTTCTGAGTTATCATCGGCACAAGCAGCTGATGTCACGCCAAGCACCTGGCCTCCTAGCTTAAGCGATTCACCATCTCAAGAAGCGAAAGCCACTTCTCCCGCCTCAGCTATACCGCCTTTTGACTCTATCAAAAACCGACCTGCAAAGCCGCAGGTACCAAAACCCAATTCTACTATAGAGCCTGATGAGCGCTCACTCCCTATCGTCACCTCTCTGATCCATTCCATTAAAAACTGGTTTTTTGGTGGCAATTTAGTGGTTCGTGTTGGTGTCTTAGTATTACTGGTCGGCGTGGTGTTATTGCTGCGCTTATTAAGCGACTATATCGAAATACCGATTACCGTAAAGCTCATTGCCATAGGAATTATTGGTTTAGGGCTAGCAGGACTAGGCCTAAAATTAGCAAAAAATCGCTTTGCTTACGGTATCACTTTGCAAGGCGCTGGTTTAGCGATTGCTTATTTGACGACTTTTTTTGCCTATAGCGTTTATCAGGTGCTAGCAAGTGTGCCGAGCTTTATTGGTCTTGGTATATTATCGGCCATTACGATTGGCTTAGCAGTGCGCCAAAACGCCTTACCCTTAGCATTATTAGCCTTATCTGGTGGGTTTTTTGCCCCCATATTGACCAGTAGTGATATCGGTAATTTAGTAACGCTATTCAGTTATTAGGGGCTGTATAGAATTCAAATCAGCGGCAGCCAGATAAAGACACAAGCGAGAA
>NZ_RRYW01000010.1 GCF_014861365.1 Psychrobacter sp. FME6 | reverse complement strand
GTTCTTGAGTAAGAGATAAAACAGTAGCAGCTTCTGAATGATCATATCCCCATTGTAATATTTCACTATAATCATCTATATTAATGTCGTCAGGTAAGCAAAAAAAGCAATACTCAGGTGTTTTATTCATCAGCCTGTGTTCCTTATATATAGTTTTTGGCATCTTTTCCTTTAAGGCCTCTACTAGATGGAGGTTTGGCATCTGGCAAAACAATATGACTATGATATTTCTAATTGATAGTGCTGACGCAGCTGATTTTTAAAGCTTTTGACTACTGCCAGACATTCCTTAAGTAGGTCACGCTCAAGCGCTGTGAGAGTGATCGGATTCACTTGCCGTGCATGCTTGTCGTCAGTCGAGAGGGCAACTGACAAACGCTGCGCCATAAAAAACTCCAAAGCTTCTAATAAAGTATCGGCGCGCTCTTGGGTCAAGTGTTGGGCTTGTACCAAAGCCTTGAGGCGATCTTTGCTGCTAGGTACTGCCAAGATGTCATTTTCTAATGCCAAGGTACGGATACCATGGACCAGTGGGAAAATACCCGCTTTTTTTAGGTCGATATCTTGCGAGGACGATTTACCGCCCAGTAAAGGTAGATATTTTTGCCACCACTGATTGATATCACCAAACTGTAGTGCGGCGCGTGCGAACTGCCGTACAAACATCGGATCTGACTGGCGATGGGCTGTCTTTAAATGTTGACGTACCTGTGTCAGTAGCGACTCATCACCGCAGACGTATTCGCCATCGAGTATAGCGGACAAATAAATACCATGCATCGGATCGGTATTTTTAAACCACAAACCAATCTGGGCGTTAAATTGTTTTAATGGCTGTCGCCACACAGGATTGGTCATCATAATATTGCCATCGCAAAGTGGATAACCAAGGTCTGCTAAATGGTGGTTAAAAGTATCGGCGAACTGTGCCAAATCAGGATGGCTATAGCCATCACGCATAATGAGTGCATTGTCTTGGTCGGTACGCATGATTTGTTCACCGCGTCCTTCTGAACCCATGACGATGAGGCAGGTATTTACCACGACCTCATTAGGCACGATAAGTTGCCACAGTTTGGTAAAAACTTGCGCGTTGAGGGTTTGTACCATGCGACTGATATTACCAATTTTGACGCCATTTTGATGCTGCACACGAATATAGCGTCCGATAAGCTCAACCGCCGTATCGAGACTGGATAAGTCTTTTGCCTGCTCAATCTGCATACTGATGAGCTGTGAATGGTGACCAATGTGCGCGAGCATGTCGCTTTGCCCAAGTATACCTGCCACGTCGCCGTTTTGGTCAATCACTGGTAGCCGATGGATGCGATAGCGGGTCATGGTCAATAGTGCATCACCAATCTCATCGTCGGCTTTGATGGTGCGCAGATTAAAATTGGCATAACGCTGGCAAGTAGTCGTAGCAGGATCTTGCCGATCGCTGATAGCACGGCAGATATCGGTATCGGTTAAAATCCCTAATAAATGACCTGTGCCATATTGCTCATTTTCAATGTATTCAATGTTCTCTAGGTGATTCAATGGTCGTACCAGTACGTGTTTTAGCCCAGCTTTGGTCATAATATGGGCAGCGTCATATAGGCTATTACTGGCATCGACGATATGGACAGGCAATAAACTGACATCAATGACTGGTTGCAGCATAATTTGCTGTACTTCTTGTTGGTCATTATAGCTGGTCGTGTTTATGGATTTGCTGCGTCGTTGTTGTAACGCCTTTAATCGTTCTGGCAGCTTTTCTGATAGCATTTGGCGGACTAGATGGTTTTGGGCGCTAATTTTATCGACGGTAGCACCCGATACTTGCAGCAGCAAGGTATCCTCAACAGCTCGGTATTGGTAGGGTGTGGTCATGCCAGCTTCAACACTGTCTGGTATGCTTTTGTTATTTTGAGATTCAGGTAGGCGACGGCTATCGAACCAGTCGTTATTATTGAGGTCGTCAGAGTGGTTGCTACCTAGATAAGAAGCGACAAACTCATCGTCGAGTAATTGCTCAATCTGGCCTTTTATGACCACATAAAGGCACTGTAGCTCTGCGGCAGACAAATACTCATCTTTGGCAAGGTAACGGATTTGGGTGTTTTTTCTGATACTTTGACGTTCAGCTAAACTCAATACATCAAAGGGTGGCTGGGTAAAATCAAGATGGGGCATGGCATCATCCTTGATGGCATCGTTGTGAAAGGACAGGATTGTGAAAAGACAGTTTATTATAAAAGTAACTTTACTATAGCATTGTTAGAGATTTCGTTTGATTTGCGATTTTCAGGTTGTATGAATTTTGATAATTGCTACTTATACAGATTATTCAGTTCAACATAAAAGCGAGACGATTATTGTAGTAAGGTAAATAGTAACGTGCTATTGCTATATTTTTTCTTGCTTGCTGTTCGCAGGCGTGACAGAGGCTACAAAAAAATTATAGCCAATAGCACTGTAGGGTTTTTTAAAATGAATTTACTATAGCTATATGCTTGCGTTATGCCGCTAGCAACTGACGAATGCGCTCAATCGCTTCACGGCTCTCCTCAACGCTAGCGACGAGCGCGATACGCACATAACCTTGTCCAGGGTTGTTGCCATTGACCTCACGCGACAGATAGCGTCCTGCTAAGGCGTGAATGTTGGCTTGCTCGTATAGTGCTTTCACGAATACTTCGTCATCACCATTAAACTGCTCAGGGACTTTTACCCAAAAGTAAAATCCAGCTTCAGGCATCCGCAACTCTAATAGATGACCCAATTCAGACATCCATAAGGCGAACTTCTCTTGATACAGAGCACGATTGTGTGCCACGTGTTTTTCATCTTGCCAAGCAGCGATAGAGGCGAGCTGATGCGGTATCGGCATCGCACAGCCTTGATAGGTACGGTATTGTAAATAGCTCTGCAAAATATTGGCATCACCGGCGACAAATCCTGAACGCAGACCCGGCAGGTTTGAGCGTTTGGATAAAGAATGAAAGACGATACAGTTTTTAAAATCATGACGACCAAGGGTAGCACAGGCTTGTAACAAGCCAATTGGTGCCGTGTCAAAATATAGCTCGCTATAACACTCGTCACTGGCAATGATAAAGCCGTATTGATCGGACAGCCGAATCAGGTATTCCCAATCATCCATAGTCATAACCGAGCCGGTTGGATTGTTTGGGTTACAGACGAACAATAGCTGCGTGCGTGCCCAAACATCTTTGGGGACCGAGCGATAATTGCCCTTAAAGTCATTATCCAATGAGCAAGGCACAAAATAAGGCTCTGCTTGTGCCAGTATCGCCGCACCTTCGTATATCTGATAAAACGGATTGGGCATGACTATTATCGGAGAAAAAGCTATAGGAGAAAGAGCAGATATAGGAACAACAGTAGCAGAAACAGGTGAGGGCTGATGAGATGCAGGTAGTGACCGGCTTTCTTTATCGATGGGTTTATGATCGACAACCGCTTGCACCAAGCTAAAAATTGCCTCGCGTGTCCCCATGACTGGTAATACTTGCTTATTTGGGTCGACATGAGTGAGGAAAAATCGCTTTTCCAACCAATGGGCGATGGTTTGGCGCAGCTCAAATAGACCATTGGTGGTTGGATAACGGCTTATTGTGTCCAAGTTTTCTCGTAGAACGTCCAAAACAAATGCTGGTGGCGCATGTTTTGGTTCACCAATACCCAGCTTAATTTCACTATAGTGAAGGGCTGGAGAGCTATCAGCAAGCAATGTTGCCATTTTTGCGAAAGGGTAAGGATGCAGGTATGTCAAGTTGTGATTCATAAGTAGAGTAACTATAATAGACAATTAATAATAAAGTTATAAAGAAAAATTACATTAGAGCAGTGTAGCACTTCTCTTTAGGTTTTATAACTTATAACAATGCAGGACATGACTGCCAGCTTCAATGAGCGCTTATGGTAAGGATAACTTGATATGTCTAGTATTTCAAAAACGAATGATTTCAATGCTAAAGATATCACTAATGAAAATTTTGATAACCGTGTGCAAAGTACTGAAGTATACGAGCTGCTAAAAGAGCGGGAACAATGCTGGTGGCAAACGCGTCAGCACTTAATTGAGCACAAAGAAAATAAAATATTTTGGTTTGGTGAAAACAGCTTAATCATGTGGTTATTATGGCAGTTGGTTGGCTATGTCGTCGTGGCTATCGTAGTAATGTTGCTTAGCAATATGTTGGATGTATCATTACCTTTATGGCAATACGCAGCGTTATTTATATTACAAACGGTTATTTTTCTGGTTACCTTTGCTGCCAAAGGTCGACTGGGCAATCGTTTGCAACGTAACATTGAACAAGAAGAGTTGTTACGCGAACAAGCACTTAGTGAGATGGTTGTTTTGGCAGAAGACAGCCTTTACCCCGATGTACACGCCAAGTCGCCTATCTCTTTGAGAGAGTTATACGATCATCTTGACGGCGAGTTCCATTTAGCAAGCTTAGAGTGCTTATTACAAAAAGAGGTTGATGCTGGTCGTTTAATATTGAGCCAACAGCAGCTAGATATAGAAGTTTTGCCACCCGTGCTCGCTGATGATGAGCTCAATGAACATGCTAGTGAGATGATATATAAAAGCACCTTATAATTGATAATACCTTATAAAAGGTGCTATCAATTATCGTAAAACCCTGCTCAACCACGCCCGTTTTAGACAAGATTGGTGTCTTTTTGTACATTAAAACTGGCTATCAATGCGGTTTTTAATGCTTGTAATCTATCAGTAGATAACGGCTTATCTTTTTGATCACTGATATAAAACATGTCTTCTGCACGCTCACCTAAGGTGGTAATGCGCGCCGCATGAACTTCAATCTTCTGTTGCAAAAAAACCTGTCCGACTCGTGCCAATAACCCAGGTTGATCTAAGGTTTCTAGGCTCATAATATGCTGATCTGATGCCTCATTGAACTCAAAATTAATTTTTGTCGTCACTTCAAAGTGTCTGAGCTGGCGCGGGATACGTTTATGAGTCAGTTTTGGTACTGATGGGTTTTTAAAGGCCGCAATCAGTCGCTGCTTGAGCTCTTGCTGGCTGTCATCGTCGACCAGTAGCGTGCCACTAGGGTCTAACAATACATAAGAGTCCAAGGCAAAATCGCGGGTGGCAGTAATGATGCGCGCATCTAAAACATCGAGATTCATCTGATCAAACACCGCCATGGTGACCGCAAATAAATTGGTCTGATTTTGGGTATAAATAAACACCTGTACTGCATCAAGTGCCAGCTCACGATGTTCGCGTAACACCACCAACGGTGCACTATCGGTATCAGAGGCACGACCAATGGGCGGATGACTCAAAATCGCTTCGGTATGCCATAAGATATCTTCAGGGATTTCTCGTAGGAAATACTCATCCCCTAGGTCATCCCATAGCCGCAATACCTCATTATGATTCATGTGCATATTATCGACATTATCGAGCATGGCCGCCGCTTGCTTGCGCGTGGCAGTGATCATATCCTGCCGATTGGTCGGTGCATCGATATCAGCGCGCAGGATACGCCGTGTTTGTGAGTATAGCTGCTTCATAAGCGTGGCCCGCCAGCTATTCCATAACTGTGGATTGGTCGCATTCATATCAGCGACAGTCAGCACATAGAGATGATTGAGATGGGTGACATTGCCGACTAAGTCCGCAAAAATACTGACGATTTCTGGGTCTGAGATGTCCTTTTTCTGCGCAGTCATCGACATCAGTAAATGATAGCGAGTAAGCCAGCCGACTAAGTTGGCATCTGCCACACTCATGCCATGGGCTAGGCAAAACTCAATCGATTCCGTTTGCCCAAGCTCGCTATGGTTGCCGCCGCGTCCTTTGGCGATATCATGGAACATCGCTGCCAGTACCAAGATCTCTTTGCGCTCGATACGCTGAAAAATAGAGCTAACCAGTGGAAAGTCTTCATAAAAACGCGGATCGGTAAAGCGGTGCAAGATGCGAATCAAAAATAAAGTATGCGCATCTACGGTATAGCGATGAAATAAGTCGTATTGCATCATACCAGTGACTTGGGCAAAAGCAGGAATATAATTACCCAAAACCCCATAGCGATTCATGGCACGCAGGCGATGAAACAAATAGTTCTGCTCTTTTAAATTGGCTAAAAAAAGCGCTTGGTGAGTGGGGTTGTCTCTATAAACCTGATCGATACCGCGTGCGGCAATTTTTAGCGCACGCAGCGTATGAGTGCGGACGTTTTTGATACCGTACTGACCCATGAGTAAAAACATCTCTAGTATGGCTTCAGGATGCTGAGCAAAAACCCTGTGGTGCGCCATGGCAATTTGTTCGCCGACTTTATTAAAGCGCGCGTTAATTGGCTGTTTTTTTGGACGTTCATTGTCAGGTAGCTGCGGCTCTATAATCGTCTCATAATAATGATTGATCAGCATCTCAGACAGCGTCGATATCTGCATGGCGCAGCGATAATAATCGCGCATAAAACGCTCAACAGCGGCATTAGGCTGATCATCTGGCTGGGTCTCATAGCCCATCAATTGCGCAACTTCACGCTGATAGTCAAACAACAGCCTATTCTCGTTGCGACCGGTTAATATATGTAGATAGTGACGTATTTGCCATAGATAGCTTTCCGCAAAGCTCAGCTCATCAAATTCTTTTTCTGTTAAAAAGTTTTGTTGTACCAAGTCATAAAGTTTGCCAACACGAAAGTAGCGTTTGCTTACCCAACCGATAATATGGATATCACGTAAACCACCAGGGGCGGTTTTGATATTGGGCTCAAGATTGTATTCTGTGGCATTGTGCTGCAAGTAGCGCGCTTTTGCTTCATTGATTTTCACCTCAAAGAACGCACGCGGCGACCACTGTTTATTGACGATTTGCAGAGGCACTTCTTGCAAAGCCTCGTTACCCACGAGCAGCCGCGCCTCTAACAGCGCACTGGCAATGGTATGATCGAGTGCCGCTTCTAACCCGTCATCGACGCTACGTACTGATAGCGCAGGCTCAAGCCCAATATCCCACAGCAGGGCGACCAAATTGTCGATTTTACCGCTGGTGTCGGTATCAATTTCGTCGGGGGAGAGCAATAAAATATCGACATCTGAATACAGCGACAGCTCACCGCGACCATAGCCGCCTATTGCAAATAATGCTAAATCCGTCTTGTCTAACTCAAACCAATCAAACAAAGCGATGAGCAGTCCATCGATAGCGCAGGCGCGTGCCTCGACCAGTTGCCGGATACTGACGCCTCGTTCCAGTGCGCGGCTGATATCGTCATTGATTTGGAGTAACCATTCAGGAATGCCGAATAGCGATTTTTCTGTTATGTCATTATTTGTTTGGACGTTATTCGCTGGCAGGGTACTGACTAGCTGGTTATCGACTAGCAAGGAGGCGGCTGGCAAGGAGGCGGCTGGCAAGGAGGCGGCTGGCAAGGAGGCGGCTGTCTTGAGGTTGTTTGATAATATAGGCATCGGCGTCAAATCAATGGTGGCGACATCACAATTAAACATGAGTGTTATCCAATTAAAAATTTAAAAATAAAGCGCTAAGGCGTGTTAAAACCAAATAAAACGGAGTTATTTTTAGTTCACTTAGGTGTTCATCGATTGAATTGAGAACACGCCCTAATTATAATCCAAAAAAAAGACCGCCTAGGCGATCTTTTATGGGGTTATTGGGTTAAAAAACTTAAGTCTTCTTCGGGTCGAGTGGTGAATACTTCACAGCCATTATCAGTCACGACCATGGTGTGCTCCCACTGCGCGGATAGCTTACGGTCTTTGGTAATGGCAGTCCATTCGTCTGGCAAAATTTTGGTCTGCCAAGTACCTTGGTTAATCATCGGCTCGATGGTAAAGGTCATGCCGGTTTTTAGCTCAAAGCCGGTGCCTTTTTTACCATAGTGCATCACTTGCGGCTCATGGTGGAATTCATCGCTAATGCCATGACCACAGAACTCGCGCACGATACTGAAACGCTCAGGCTCGACCACTTCTTGGATAGCGGCACCGATATCACCGAGACGAACGCCATCTTTGACCACGCTCATGCCAGCATAGAGTGCATCTTGCGCCACCTTGCAGATACGCTGCGCCATGATGGAGCCATCGCCAATGATCCACATTTTAGAGGTATCACCATAATAACCATCCTTGATGACGGTCACATCGATATTGATGATATCGCCATCTTTTAGCAGTTTGTTTTCGGTAGGGATACCGTGACAAACCACGTGGTTGACCGAGGTACAGATGGATTTAGGAAAGCCGTTATAGTTAAGCGGAGCAGGAATAGCCTTCTGCACATTAACGATATAATCATGAGCAATTTGGTTTAATGCTTCGGTGCTGACCCCAACTTTGACATGCTCATCGAGCATGACCAATAATTCGCTAGCAAGCTTGCCGGCCACGCGCATTTTTTCTATGGCTTCGGGGGACTGGATAAGAGATTTTTTAGTCATCATTGTCTTACTTATAGTTATGGAGTTTATGTGTTTAAATTATAGCATAAATGCATTAGTGGTGGTTTTGCTAGCCTTAACAATGGCTCTGTCTATTGATTAGATGTTTTGTGGTTAATATATGGCATAATTTGACTGTATAGTCATCGAAATATTGTATATATTTAAAAAATCAATTGAATATTACAAATTATAGAAGTATTGTAATTTTAGTTGCCAAATGGATTGGCAGTGGTTTTTAGCGCTTTTGCGCTGGATGCAATAGATAAGATTCTTTATAAAAACTACAAAACTTTAACGATAACAAGTTTAACGATAACAAGGATGTTGTTATGACTCAGAAACTTCCCCCGCGTGCCCGTGTTTTTCTCACGCCAAGCGCATTTTTGCCGTCACTCTGTGCCATTGGCGCTGGTGTTCTAATGCTGACCTTGCAAACGACCTCTGCCCAAGCAGCGGGTCAGTACTATAACTGTGCCAATCCTACGGGTTGTAAATTGGTCAGTAGTAAACATTGGACATCAAAGCACACTGATACCAAATATCCTGTCGTCATGGCGCATGGTCTGGGTGGGTTTACCAAGGCATTTGGATTGGTTGACTATTTTTATGGTATTCCTGAAACGCTTATGAAAGGAGGCAGTCAGGTCTATACCACCAAGACATCATCAGTGAATAATAGTGAGTTCCGCGGTGAGCAATTACTGCAACAAGTTAAAACCATCAGCGCCATCTCAGGCAGTCCCAAAGTCAATTTACTTGGTCACAGTCAAGGCGGTATCGATATTCGTTATGTCGCTGGTGTTGCACCAGAGTATGTGGCTTCGGTAACCGCAATCTCAAGTCCGGAGCAAGGCTCAAAAATGGGCGATTGGGTCATCAAACAAGTTGTTGAAGGCAGTGCCAATGATGGCTATGGAGAAGGCGAGTTTAATGTTGGCTCACAGATTGCCCTAGGTTTCTTTAAGTTCGTCGGTGGCTTTATGGATATCAGCGCCGGCATTAGCTTTAAGGAGTTACAAGAGCAAGATGGCTGGAATGCAGTTCAAGCCCTATCTACTGATTACGCCGCCAAATTTAACGCTAAGTTTCCAGCAGCGATGCCGACCAGCTACTGTGGTCAGCCCGCCAATACTGAAGTTAATGGGATTAAGTATTATTCATTCAGCGGCATTGGGCAGATAACCAATGGCCTCGACCCCAGTGATTATATGCTGGCTCTGACAGGGTCGACGTTTAATGGTGATCCAAACGATGGCTTGGTATCTGCTTGTTCGAGCCGCCTCGGTTACGTGGTGCGTGATGATTATCGGATGAATCATTTAGATTCCGCCAATCAAGTCTTGGGTCTGACCGCATGGGGGCAGCCTGATCCTAAAACCCTATACCGCGACCAAGTGAACCGCCTGAAAAAAGCCAGTCTATAAAGGGTGTTGATAAAATTGGCACAAGCTTATTATTACCTTGAGTCTGCCTAGATTGTATAGAAACAGGGTCCACAGTGTTGGCCCTGTTTTTTTATATCAAAGATGTATGGTCGATGCTAAATTAAGATAAGTTTTTTTGACGCGTGACTGGTATTAATTTTTCTTGCTTGCTGTGTCTACGCTGACAGAGGCTGCAAAAAATAATACCAGTCGCATGGTATCTTTTTTTACATCGAACTGACTATATATAAACTGATTGATTAAATAAGATGTTTTCGTTATGTCCAATAATCGCCATTTCCCGTTGTTGCCCATCGTTATTATTGCTGTGTTTATCGCTATAACAATAGCGGTTATTTTATGGTTTAAGCCTAATAACAGCGGTGTTGACGCTTCACCCATGACTACTACCGCAAACAGTAACGACGGTGAGCTTGACTCGACAAATATGGCTGGGTCAAACAACAGTGTTAGTACTTCATCAAATCAAGATAACGCTGGTTTTAGAACAGGACTGGAGAATCTGCCGCGCTCATTACAAGGCACCGATGTCGATGGTGAGATTATCATTGACGAAAATAAACAGCTGGTAGTCACCGAAGGCTTACGGCGCTTGTTTGATTATTTTTTATCGGCACTTGGTGAGGAAGACGAGGCCATTATCTATACTCGTGTGCAAAGCTATATTCGCAATCACACGCCAGAACCTGCTGCCAGCCAAGCTATGACCATATTTGATCAGTATGTAGCTTATCTTAAAGCAATTCCTGATATAGAAAATCGTTATGGAAACTTGCAGTTGCAAGCAACAGAAAACGGCGAGCTAGATTTAAACGTTGTCGCACAACAAAAGCAAGATGTGGCTAAACTACGTCAGCAGCATTTTGAAAAGGCGACAATCACGGCGTTCTTTGGAGCAGAAGATGAATACGATGATTACAGTATCGAGATGGTGAAAATCAATCAAAACCAACAGCTATCTGATGCGCAAAAACAAGCCGCAAAGCAAGACTATATAAGCCGCATGCCAGACAACACGACCAAAGCCAATCTTACCCAACAAGCCAACCTAAATGAGTTGATGAGCCGCACAGAGCAGATGAAAGACAAAGGCGCAACGGCTGAAGAGTTATATAGTATGCGTCGGGAGTTAGTCGGCGCGCCAGCAGCAGCAAGGCTTGCCCAACTGGATCAAGAAGACGCTAATTTTGATCAGCGATTTAATCAATATCAAGCGCAAAAGCAGCGCCTTTTGAGCCAAACTAACGATAAAACACAGGCTCAAAATCAAATCAATCAGATGGAGCAACAACTGTTTAATGATGCGGAGCGCAAACGGTTGGCAGGGTATGCCGCTGTGCAGCAACAGAAAATGTCCAATACAAATTAGGGCCTGTCGTCGATCTGAACGAAAGCAATTATCAATCTGAATGAAAGCAACTAAAAAGCAACTAAATTGGTAAAAATGAGCACAGGTAATGAAGGTTTAGGTCGTGATATTTTAGGGAGGACAGCTTGAGAGAAGCTAGATTTAAAGAGTGAGCAGGCGCTAACAGCTAATAGGTCGCTTAGCAAGGTATGTTAGCAAAAACCCTATAGAGTAAACAAATATGGTTGTAATTATACACTTAATCTATCATGACAAATGGGTGACGATTATGCATAATAGCCGCGTTGCTACGATTGATGATTACAACAATAAATTAATCACAGCAAGAAATTAATCACAGCAAGTACAAATGCTTAGGGGGTGTACCTAATGTTTTCAAAATTAGGATGCACTTTAGCATAATGAACAATACTTGATTTATATTTGATTTTATAGGAGTTTATATGAAAAACATGACTAAAATGATGATGGCGGCTACTTTGGCTGTAGGTACACTAGCTGCTGGTTGCCAAACCACGCCTAGCGTTACCGCACCAGTTGCGCAACCAATTACGGCTAAGGCTTTACAAGCGTATGATTGGCAGCTTGTTGATGCCAAGCGTACCAATGGCGACAAAGTAAGCCAGCTGTTCTTCGATCCGGCTAAGCCATTAACATTGAAATTCTTTAAAGATAATGGCAATGACCGCGTTACATTTGTGAACACCTGCAATAACATGGGCGCTAACTATAGTGTTGAGAATGGCAATGTCGTATTAGGTAACGTTTTATCTACTATGATGGCCTGCCCTGAGCCACAAGCAAGCTTTGATACAGCAACTATGGCGACTGTACAAGGTAAATATAGCATCAATGAGAATGCCAATAAAACCCCTATTTTGACCATCACCAATGATAAGCAAGTTGCTCACTTCAAAGCAATTTCTAAATAATCCAGTGATTTAGCCGATTATTCATTTGGCTTAAATATACTGTCGCTGTAGATTAAAACGTGCCTCACTTATTAGTGGGGCATTTTTTTGATCTAAAATAAGTGTCTAATCTAGGTTACACTGGCTCTATCGCTTGGTTCTGGCGTGGAGATTTCTCATATCCATATAAAGTGTGTCGAAATAAAGTGTGTTGAACATTTTTTTCTTGCTTGCTGTTCGCCAGCGTGACAGAGGCTGCAAAAGACTCACTCCAGTAACACTTGTATCGGTTTTAAAGTAAATCAACATATTAGGGCAATATCTTATGTTAAAAGCTACTGTGTCCAAACAATCCTTTGATAGATGCAATATAAGTAGGTACAAGGTAAGCTTTATGGCTGCGCTTCCCATATTGGTCATCCCAATGCTCACTGTACTAACAGGGTGTCAAACCATACTAGATACTGCGCCTAAAGCACCTGCCAGTATGATTATCAATAAGAAGCTGAACACGAGTAATCCGCTCACTGCAAAAATGCCAGCGATAGATCAGCAAGGCTATATTGCTTATGTCGAAGAACAAGGCGTCGGTGTTGCTAAAGTCTCTACGCTATATCGTATCAGGCCGGATGGCAGCAATCGCCAAATGATTGACCAGCTAAATGGCTATATCTATGCGCCGGTGTGGTCAACGGACGGTCAAATGCTTGCTTATAGCAAACAAGCGCCGCGCCAGCATCCGAAGATTTATATTTATAATGTTAAGAGTAATAGCAAAAATCTAGTCGTAAACGCCGAGGGCAGTAATTTATCACCGTCATTCTCACCTGATGGGCAAAAAATCCTCTATAGCTCGACCGTCGGTGGCAATGCTGATATCTATGAGATGCGCCTCAGCGATGGCAGTATCAAACAACTCACCACTTTACCGAGTACTGAGGTACAGCCAAGCTATGCAAGCGATGGCAAGAGCTTCGTTTATACCAGTGATAAAGTACGTGCTGGACGTCCAAGTATTTATCGTTATTATTTTGCCACGGGTCACGCAGCATTGATATCGACGGGAGGCTATGCCGCCAGTCCACAGCTTAGTATAGATGGTCAGCGCTTGGCATACCTTAATGGCCGCAAAGCGGCGGTGATGACACTCGGCACAGGAAAAGTGATTAATCTGGCAGAGACGGGTCTTGATGAGCCTGCCCGATTATCACCGTCTGGGCAATATGCCATTTATCCAATGCGTCACTCAAATTTAGGCGGGCAAGTCGATGGTAAAAGTGGAGGCGGTCTGGTCATACACTCATTGTCGGGTAATACCAGCTACGCCATTAATGACAAAGAGGGTGGCATGGTACGCTCACCGATTTGGGGACGTTAATAGTGAAAGCTCTATATTAAGTAATGAGATGTCTATATAATCACCAATAAAGAAACATAAGTCGATTATAAAAGTCTGGATTTTAGAGGTTATTTATTATCCACTTAACTTCCTCAAACCTAACAAGGTCATCGTAGCCCGACCTTGTTATTCAACATATAGTCGATACTGAATAAAATAGATACACAGCACTATACAGCGTGACTGGTACAAATTTTTCTTGCTTGCTGTGCCTACGCCGACAGAGGCTACAAAAAATGTATCCCAGCCCCGCTGTATCTCTTTTATATTGACCTGGCTATATAAAATCAAAACGTATCGTATTAAATCGAGCCATCAAGATATTACAGTGGGTGGCTAAAAGGAGAAAACGGGCAATGCAAGAATCTTTTTTAGTATTTATCACTAAAATCAGTTTATACCCCACGTTTATTTTTACGGGGCTTGTGATGTTCGTTACTTTGTATTGGGTGGTCTCTTTACTCGGTATGGCAGATATGGATAGCGTAGATTTAGGTGATTCAGGCGGCGATGTAGATGCTTCCAACTTATCATCAGCAGGGTTTTTTACGGGTCTTATGCTCAAATTTGGGCTTTACGGTGTGCCTTTAATCATCATACTAAGCTTAATTAGCTTAATCGGGTGGTTATTAAGCTATTTATATAGCAGCTTCTTACATCAATATTTTGACTCTGGACTTTTATACTATCTATTTGGTACTGGGGCTCTGATTTTTGTATTGGTGGTCTCCATGTGGCTGACCGGTATTATTATTTCACCTATTCGCAAAAATATCACCAAAATTCCAAAGCGTAATGCCTCGAGTAATCTCGGAAAAACGGCAATTGTGCGCACGCTTAGTGTGACCGACAAACACGGCGAGGCGGAATTAAGTGATGGCGGTGCCGGATTGATACTTAGAATTCGTCCCGATATCAACGATAATGATTATCTGCTCAAGCAAGGTGACAAAGTGGTATTGGTAGAGTATTTGGATGAGATTAATGCCTACCGAGTCGCTCTGGCCAAAGATAAAGAACCATCGTCAATGATTTAACCAATAGGGCTTTGGTTATAGGCTTTAGCGATAGATTGGATTAAGAGTTAAAAATAAATAGGTAATCGCAGTTAATCGATAGCGGCTGAGTAAGTGTAGAAGAAAGATCAGCTATTGATAAGAAAGATATTAACGGTTTTAAATTTGGTTGGAATGTTTTAATTAAAGGAAGGAATATGGACATACTCATTATCGTCGGCGTGGTTGTGGTGCTGGCGTTTGTTTTCATTATGGCTGCGCTTTTGATGCTAAAAGCCTTCTACTTTAAGGTAGAGCAGGGTAAGGCGTTGATCATTAACGGGGTCAACAAAATCGCCGTACGTTTCGATGGCGGTTTTGTGTGGCCAGTCATTAACAAAAAGGAGTTAATGAGAATCTCGCTAATCACCCTAGAGGTGGATAGACGCGGTAAAGAAGGACTGATTTGTGCGGATAACATGCGTGCTGATATCACGGTGGCGTTTTATTTGCGGGTCAATGAGACTGAAGAAGACGTGCTTAAGGTTGCTAAATCTCTTGGCGCTGAGAGAGCCTCAGACAAAGTGGCCGTTAATGAGCTGTTTAATGCTAAGTTCTCGGAAGCCTTAAAAACGGTTGGTAAGCAAATTGATTTCGTCAAATTGTTTGAGAATCGCAGTGAGTTTCGTGACAGTATCGTTAAAGAGATTGGCAATGATCTAAACGGCTATGTCTTAGAAGATGTGGCGATTGATTACTTAGAGCAAACCCCGAAAGTGTCCTTGGATTCGAGTAATATCTTAGATTCTGAGGGTATCAAAAAGATTACTCAATTAACAGCCTTTCAAAACGTCATGACCAACGAGCTTGAGCGTGATGAAGAGTTGGCGGTTAAAAAGAAAAACGTTGAAACGGTCGAAGCGATGCTTGAGCTTGAGCGTCAACAAGCAGATGCTGAAGCCAAACAGAAACGCGAAATATCCTCAGTGATTGCCCGTGAGACGGCTGAGACGCGTAAGATTGAAGAAGAAGAACGTAAAAAGTCTGAAACCGCGATTATTATGGTTGAGCAGGATTTAGCGATTCAGCGCGAAAACCAACAACGTGAAGTTGAAGTGGCGGGACAAAATCGTCTGCGTGCGGTGGTTATTGAAGAAGAGAAGGTCACCCGAGCTCGTGATTTAGAAATTGTCTCGCGCGAGCGTGAAGTTGACTTGCAACGTATCGAAGCCGAGCGTGCGATTGAGCTTGAGAAAAAAGAAATTGCTAACGTCATTCGTGAGCGTATCGCGGTAGACAAAACCGTCGCTCAAGAAGAAGAGCGCATCAAAGAAGTTCGCGAAGTCAGCGAAGCTGAGCGAGCTAAGCAAACACGCGTACTGGCAGCCGAAGCTGACGCTGAAGAAATCAAAGTGCGTCAAGTCAAAAAAGCAGAAGCAGAAGAGTTGTCTGCCAAGCACAAAGCAGTCGAGATTACCACGCTTGCCAATGCCAACCTTGAAGCCTCAGCCAAAGATTCAGAGGCCAAAATTAAAATGGCCGAAGGTATCAAAGCCGAAGAGTCCGCACATGGCTTTGCTGAAGCCGCGATTCAAGAGGTAAAAGCTGCCTCTTTAGAAAAAGAAGGTCTGGCTAAAGCCAATATTATCAAAGCGACAGGTCAAGCCGAAGCGCAATCAGAGCGTGAAAAAGGCATGGCTGATGCTGAAGTTATCGCGGCTCGCGGTGCATCTAATGCCAAAGCCGAACATGATATCGGACTGGCAGATGCGCAAGTCATTGCCGCTCGCGGTGAGTCAAACGCTAAGGCTGAGCGCGAAGTTGGACTGGCCAAAGCCGAAGTGACTCGTGCCCATTTCCAAGCAGAAGCAGATGGTCTGGTCGAGAAGTTCAATGCCATGGGTAGCATGAGCAAAGAAGCTCGCGAGCACGAAGAGTTCCGTATGGGTCTTGAAACTGCCTTGCAAGAAGCGATGGCGTCGATTGATGCTGGTAAAGAGATTGCCAAAGAAAACGCTGAAGTATTGGCGGTCGCGCTACAAAAAGCCAAAATCGATATCGTTGGCGGTGAAGCGCACTTCTTTGATAACTTTGCTAAGTCGCTATCGATTGGTAAAGCCATCGATGGTCTCGCTGGCAAGTCAGATACTTTGGGCGGCATTATCAATACCATGATGGCCAATCAAGTAATGAATAAAACCAATAAAGCGAACGATGAGTCTGATAACAAACCTGCTTAATCTAACGCTTCATCTTTGGCTAACGGTTTATTTTTGAAGGTAATCGTCAATCAGTAATTTTATTAAAGCCAGTGGTGGTTTAGGTCGCCACTTGCTTTTGCCAACTCAAGTGTAACGCTAACAATGAGCTGGCTACTCTAAAAAAATGAGTCATGAGCATTCGTTTTTTTAGAGTAGCCAAGTGCTACTTTAATAAAAAATTTATAAAAAACCAAACTCTTTAGCTTTACCTTATTATCCCTATTGCCTAAAAATAAAAATGGACGAGCAACGATGGCGGACACGCAAAACCCAACCAATTTTGATAAAAACGACAACGATAATCAAACCGACCAAACGGATCAAGCAGTTGCCTCAGGCAATGCTTATGAGCTCATTAAAAAGCGTCTGACTGAGCAAGGCAGCCGCCTAGAAACACAAACGGCGAACCTCAATAACGCTCGCTTAGAAGAGTTTGGTAGTACGCAAATGCAAATCGTTGCTCGCACACGTATTCGTACTGAATACAACTGTGTGGCCCAAGATATGGTGCAAGTGGGCGACTATCTGTTATTTGGCTACAATGTTTTTATGGGGCTTAAAAGAGCGAGTAATATCAAGGATGTATTATCGCTATATCGCCTGATAGACCCGACTGATAAACGTCGTAGTGATGATAATAATCATGATAGCAGTGATGAAATAAATGACAAAGACCACAAAAACGACAGCACTGACCAAGAGTATCAGCTTGAAGAAGTGGATCTAACCAATACCTTTTTAGATCAAGAGGCGTTTGTCCAAGATTTTAACGAGCTATATCGATACTACAAGCAAACCCGCTTAATGCAACTGACGGTCAAAGACAGCAAGTTACTGATGGCGTTTCAGATTGGTGAGCGTATCACCGATATCCGCGTTTTTCGTTTTGCCTTAGATTTTAGCCAAGGCACCCCAGAATCTGCCCAAGTCGCCTATGTGGATAATAGAGGCGAGCGCGACATCGAGTTGCCTCCTGCCTATGATTTTGACTGGGTAGAAACCACGCGTGATCAGATGATCAATGGTAAGTACCCGCATATGAATATCTTAGATACGATATTTGTAGAAACGATTGGCGGCGATTTAACCATCAAGATTGAGGATAATACGCAGTCAGGGCAGGGTATTTATAGCGAGCCTGTGAGTGATCGCACTCAGTCGCTGACCGATGCCGAGATTGCTTATGCCAAAGTGGGTAGTTTAATCCTGCTGAAGATACTGCCTTATCGTGAGGACAGTTATCGTTATTTTGTTTATAACACCTTGACCGAAACGGTGCTGCGTCTAGACGCCATTGGGCAGTCGTGTGTCCAGCTGCCGGAAGATCACGGCATTATATTTCCAGGTGGTTATTATCTGCAAACGGGCGAAAACAAGTTATTTGATGCTCAAAACGTTGATGCTACAAACCTACAGTTCAAACGCAAAATCGTCTCACCAAACGGCGAAGACGTGCTGTTCTTATTCTATGATGTCGCTTATGGCGTCACAGGATTATTTCCTTATAATCTAATCAAAAAACAACTGGCAAACCCTATTTATTGCAACGGTATGGCATTGGCGGACAGTGGTCGCTTGGTGCTGTTTAGCGCCCAAAGTGAGCCGTCGCGCATTCACCCGATGCAGATATGGCATACGCCCTATGCCTCACCTGAGTATGTTAGTGAGCTGCCGGAAAGCAGTAGTTTTTACGGCAAAATCGGCAATAAAGAATTGGTGCGCGGTATCTCAGACCTTTATAGCATCACCCGCCTAATCGATAACCAAAGTGTCTCACAAAAGCTCTACGAGGAGCTGGCGGATAATACCAGTCGTCTCTTTGATAGTTACTATTGGCTGTCTGAACCTGAGCTGAACGAGGTTGCAGGTAGTATTAAACAAGTAACGGCTACCGCTGAGTTGGTCATTGATGAGTTTGCCAAAGTACAAAGTATTCAAAAGCAAACCCAAACCGCTTTGAGCGATGCCGACGCTCAGCAAGGTGAGATATTGCGGCAGATACGCGTCACTACTTTTGAGTCTGCCAGTGATTACGTGGAGCAGCTGTCGGCGTTAAGACAACAAAAGGGTCGTCTGGTTAGCCTAGAGGATTTGCGTTATTTAGATGGCGATAAGCTTGAAGCGTTGCAGGCTCAACTAGAAGAAGCAGAAAGCGAGCTCGCCGAAAAGACCGTATTATTTTTAAGCGAAGACCAGGCGCTTTCGAGCTACGAAGCCGTTTTAGCCGACGTCAGTGAGCGTTTAAATACGGCTGAAACCAATGCTGAATTAAAGCCTGTCCTAGACAAAATCGATGAAACCGCACAAGGCTTAGATTTATTAACCGAGCTGCTGGGCACGTTGGATGTTGCCGATGCCACCGTACGCACCCAAATTATCGATGACATATCGACCATTTATTCGAGCCTCAATCAAAGCAAAGCCAAGCTCAACCATAAGCGCAAAAACTTGGGTTCAGCCGAAGCCGTTGCGCAATTTGGCGCGCAGTTTAAGCTGTTTGGTCAGTCGATTGCCAATGCCTTGTCCATTGCCAATACACCTGAGAAATCAGATGAGCAAATGGCAAAATTGCTGGTGCAGTTAGAAGAATTAGAAAGCCAGTTTGCTGACCCAGAGACCAATAGTGGCGATCAGTTTTTAACAGACATTATTAGCAAGCGTGAAGAGATTTACGAAACCTTTGAAAATCATAAGCAGCAATTGCTTGATACGCGTAATCGCAAAGCCCAGAATTTAGGTGATGGCGCTCTACGGATGCTTGAGAGCATCAAAAAACGTACCCAAAGTACGGGTGTCACTGGCTTTAAAGAAGAAGAGGCGTTAAATACCTATTTTGCATCAGACGGACTGGTACAAAAAGTACGTAACATCGCCAAAGAGTTACAAGCGATGGGCTTTAGTGTCAAGGCAGATGACATCGACGCGCGGCTTAAAGCCATCCAAATCGAAAGCTATAAGAGTCTAAAAGACAAATCTGACTTGTTCGAAGATGGCGGGCAGATTATCAAGCTTGGCAAGCACCGTTTTTCGGTCAATACCCAGCCGTTAGACTTGACCTTGCTCAGTCGTCAACAGTCAGATGGTGCGCGCATTCTCAATTTGCACCTAACAGGCACCGACTATTATGAAGTGCTCAATAATGCTGAACTGAGTGTTTTACGCCCATATTGGGATATGAATATCGCCTCCGAGTCTGATACTGTCTACCGCGCGGAATATTTGGCGTATAGCATCATTGAGAGCGCCAAAAACAGCCAAGATGGTTTGACCGAAGCGCGCCTATATCAAGCGTACGACGAGACCGCCAGTACTATTAGTGTTAGCACACTTGATAGCAACAGTGATATTTATAATGATAGCGCGCTGGCTAAACTGGTTAAGGCGTATGCCACTCCTCGTTATCAGCTCGGTTATGACAAAGGTATTCATGACCATGATGCCACGTTGTTATTGATGCAAATATTACCCACGCTGCGTGAAGCAGGTTTGCTGATATACACGCCGCAAGTTCGTGCATTGGCGCAGTTGTTTTATTGGCAGCTAAATCTAGTACAAGCGCTTGGTTTAGAGGCTTTACATCAATTTGGTTATGATGCTTGGCTGAATGAATCAACGCTTACGCGCGTGGATAACTGGATGGATAGAGCCATCACCGCCGAGCAATTGCGCCGTAGCTTGGGCAGTGATACCGCCAAAGCATTACTGGTTGATGATATCACCCAAGTGATGCAATATTTTGTCGCCGCTTATAGTGATGATAGCGTTGGCGTTGATAACGGTACTAGTAAGCAGGCAGAATCAGAGTCAGATTTAGACAATAGTGATATTCATAAAGAGACCGTTGTTAATAAAGATACTATCTTTCAGCAAAGCTATGTCCAGCTTGCCAGTGAATATTTAGTCAACGTCATGGGTCAAGCCAATACGCCCAATGGCGATATAGAATGGCAAACCAGCCAGCAAGCGCAGCAGTTATGTGAGCAATTGAGCCAAACTTTGAATAGCTCATTAGGCACCGCGCCAAATAGCGCAGGCTTTGAGCAACTACAGTCTTCAATCGGTAAGCTTGGCTTTCAGCCCAAATCTGCGTATGAGCTACTAGCAACGTGGTTCCACGCCTTACTTGATAAGATTTACGCTGAGGATAGTAGCGAAATAGCTGGTGAGCAAGCTAATAATGAAGAAGGTGAGCTTAGTGAACAGCAGCTTGCTGAGCGTAAAGAAAAAGAAACTTTACGCAAACAACAGCTAGAAAGTGGCCGTCATTATGTGCCGGAAGCGATTGCTATCTTACTTACCCAATTAAACGATAGACAGCGTGAAGCGTTAATACAACGTCTGGTTGACGCAGGCGCCAGCTTTAATAAAGCGGCAAGTGCGACATCATCACCCTTATCATTTGCATCAACCCCAGCATTGACCAGTAGTAATAACCCACTCAATCAAGTCGCCAGCTTTGAGCGCAGCACGGGTAAAGTATCGCTTGAAATACAAGTCAAGCATCTGTTGGGCGAGCATGAGCGTATCCAGCAGCAAACTCTAACCTTTGCCGTCGATGATTTCTTAAATCGTTTGCACCATCATGATACGCAGGTTATTCCTGCCTATCGACGCTATCTGGCTCTGCGCTCAGAAATTTTGCGCGATGCAAAAGAGGCGTTGCGACTTGATGAGTTTATGCCGCGTCCATTGTCATCATTTGTGCGCAACCGTCTGATTAATGAGAGCTATCTGCCATTAATCGGTGATAACCTTGCTAAGCAAATGGGTACAGTTGGCGAGGATAAGCGTACCGACTTGATGGGTATCCTGATGATGATATCGCCACCAGGTTACGGTAAAACCACCTTGATGGAATACGTCGCCAACCGTTTGGGGCTAATCTTTATGAAGATTAATTGTCCTTCACTCGGTCATGACGTCACCTCGTTAGACCCTGAAAAAGCGCCTAATGCCACGGCACGCGAAGAGCTCAATAAAATTAACCTAGCCTTTGAGATGGGTAATAACGTCATGCTCTATCTCGATGATATTCAGCATACCCATGCTGAGTTTTTGCAAAAATTTATCTCACTCGGCGATGGCACACGCCGTATCGATGGCGTTTGGCAAGATAAAACCAAGACCTATGACATGCGTGGCAAAAAGTTCTGCGTGGTCATGGCAGGTAACCCCTATACCGAAAGCGGTGAGGCCTTTAAGGTGCCTGATATGCTCGCCAACCGTGCCGATATCTATAACCTAGGCGATATTATGAGCGGCATGGAAGAGATATTCGCCCTCAGCTATATCGAAAACTCGCTAACCTCAAATGCCGTATTAGCACCACTTGCCAATCGCGACCTAGCAGATGTGCATCGCCTCATTAAAATGGCGAAAGCGGATAATGCAAACCTCGCCCAAGCACAAAGTAGCGAGCTAACCTATCCCTATAGCAGCTCGGAGATTAACGAGATTATAGCTATTTTGCGCCATATGTTTACCGTGCAAAAAGTCATTCTTGACGTCAACCAAGCCTATATTGCTTCGGCTTCGCAAGATGATAAATATCGTGTTGAACCGATATTTAAGCTGCAAGGCAGTTACCGCAATATGAACAAAATGACCGAAAAACTATCGGCGATTATGAATGACAGCGAGCTTAACCAGCTGATAGATGATCATTATTTGGGCGAGTCGCAACTCTTGACCACAGGCGCAGAAAGCAACCTGCTCAAACTTAGCGAGATGCGCGGGGCGCTGACCGAGCAAGAAGCACAGCGTTGGGCGCAAATCAAAGCTGACTTCTTACGCAACAAAGCCATGGGCGGAGAAGATGGCGATACTGGCGCGCGTATTGTTGCCCAGCTGGTCGACTTGGCCAGCGGTTTTAATGCCATCAGTAGCCAGTTTGATAAATACCTCACCCAAAACAACCCTGAGGAAATCGCGCGCTTGCGAGAAGCGGGACAACAAGTGCAAATCGATGCGCAACTAGAGGCTCAATCAAAGGCACTAAAAATCCTCGCTGATAGCTTTATCACGGGTTTTGTAGATAACGCCAAAGTGGTTAGCGACAGCATCGACAATGGCTTTGAAAAAAGCATGAATCAGCTGATGCAAATTTATAAGCATGATCACAATGCTGAAAAGGCGGAAGGCGAGCAGCTCAAGCAAAGCCAAGAGATGCAAAAACAGCTGATGGTACAGTTGGTCGATGCCGTCGAGCAGCTATCGTATAAGATGGCTGATAGTTTGTCTCATAGCTTAACGCAAAGCCTGCTTAAAAATGATGAGAATCAAACAGCAGATATTGATACGACTGACATCCATCAGCAAACCGCACTGATGGCAAATGCGCTAAAAGAGGCGCTTACACCACTCAATATGCGCATGGATGAAAAGCTGGCAATCGATAGCAGTACCGATCAATCAGGTAAGCTGATCGTCAATAGCCTCAATCGACTGAATAAAATATTTGATGACTATGATTAGGACTTGTGATTAGTGTTTATGAAAAATAGATAGTAGTAATAGCGACAAGTTATCGATGTATAGTCGAGGCGGTTTAAAGTAAAGCGAGTAGGGTGCGCCCCGCGCACCGATTTGTATAAAATAACAGGAACATCATGGCGCATAAAAAGAAGAATGTCCGCAAAAAAGAATGTCCCGTCTGCAAGCGTGAGTTTAGCTGGACTAAAAAGTTGGATAAAAACTGGGACAGTATGGTCTATTGCTCTGACCAATGCCGCCGCGTGAAAAAGTATGAAGGTTTAGAGCATCAGAAGTAAGGAAAAGTTTACGGTCGTTGTAGGCTGGGGTTTTAACCCAGTACTTCATAGTACAAAGTGACGCAAGGAAGCTCATGGCACATAAAAAAGTAAATCTACCGCAAAAAATCTGCCCTGTCTGTCAGCGTCCTTTTACTTGGCGTAAGAAGTGGGAAAAGGATTGGGAGCAAGTGATTTATTGTTCTGAGAAGTGTCGGCGGGGGAAGGGTAAAGTACATTGAGCTCAAGCTAGGACAATAGAGAATTGCCATGTTTGCTAACCGAATGCTAATAAAGGATGAAGCTAGAGATGGTGGATGGAGCTGTCACAGTTAATATAGTTAAAAATATTCGACCCAAAAAGAATAAGAATAATGAAAAAGTATAAACAAAAAAAGCGTCAAAAGCGTCATAATAAAAACCAGAGACAAGCCGTGAACCATTCTCAAGGAAACACTACAAGACACTCAAAGAAAAGAGAGTATGAGACCATACAGTTTGCTAATCATACACAATCTGTTGAAAAGGGTTGGGTTTATGAAACAGATTTTTCTTATGCCCGATCTGGTTTAATACGTATTGTCACTATAGTTGCTTCTATTTTAATAATTGGTAGCTTTCCGTTTGCGCTTTACTTAATATTTACTGTCGAAAGCTTCATACCCATACTAATCATTTTAGTAATCACTGTTGTCTTTTTAGTGGAGCTAATTAAAAAGCCTCATACTATTTTGAGACGTGTAAAATGGATCGACCAAGGTAGTATTCAAATACAAAAAGGCCAAGTTGACTTAACGCTAGGTGATAAGTTACATAGCATATTTTTAGCAGATGTAAGAAAATATCAATGTCATAAATTTATTGGTAACAGGCCTTATGCTGAAGCTGTTAAAGTTATCATAAAAATGAAAGATAATTCTGAATTTTATTTTTATCAATCTACCAAACTTGATGCAGATATAGACGCTTTATTTGACATGGGCCACGTGATTGTGTCTGCATTACCAAATAGTTTTGAAAAAGTTAGTAGAGGTGCATGGTTACATACTAAAAAGACAACTTACTATGCAAATGTACTCACTGTATTACTTTTTATAGCTCTTGCAATTTGCTATAAGATATATGGTGGGATTGGTATTGCATTTGCATTGTTACCCATTGCGATTATGCCTCGTTTAATGCTTTTCGTACTGAAATCTGAAAACAACTTAAACACAGATATTTTTTATACTAATAAAGAAAAATAGTTTTTGAAAGCATTAATTTTTCCTGATGTACTCATATTGAATGAGTACGCCAGGAAATATATATAAACTATCTATAAGTTAATCGATTTTTAAAACCCTACAAATTCGGATTCAACCACTTCTCAGCAGTCTTCATATCCCAACCTTTACGCTCAGCATAGCTCTCTAACTGATCGGTGCTGATTTTACCGACATTAAAGTACTCACTATCAGGATGTGAGTAATAGAAGCCGCTAACCGATGATGCAGGCCACATCGCATAGCTTTCCGTCAAGATAGTGCCGATAGCGTCGCCCGTACCAATCCACTCAAATAGCTTACCTTTTTCGGTATGTTCAGGGCAGGCAGGGTAGCCAGGTGCTGGGCGGATACCAACGTATTTTTCCTTAATCATCTCGTCATTGGTGAGACTTTCCTCAGCCTGATAGCCCCAATAGTCTTTACGAATAAGCTCATGTAGATGCTCAGCAAAGGCTTCTGCCAAGCGGTCAGATAAAGCCTGCGCCATAATGGCATTATAGTCGTCACCTGCTGTTTTATATTTCTCAGCCAGCGCTTCTGTACCAACGATGGAAACGGTAAAACCGCCTAAATAATCGGTATGTGTGTCTGATGGCGAGATAAAGTCTGCCAAGCTAAAGTTTGGCTTACCACTGGCTTTATCGCTTTGCTGACGTAGATGCTCGAACTGATAGGTTGGGTTGCCACCTTGTTGTGGATCTTTATCATAAACCGTCACGGTATCGTCACCAGTCCGTCGAGCTGGCATGAGCTTAAACACCCCTTTAGCCACGATTAATTTTTCATCGATCATTTTTTGTAGCATGTCTTCTGCGTTACCAAACAAATCACGAGCGGCTTCGCCAACCACATCATCTTGCAATATTTTTGGGTATTTTCCCGCCAGCCCCCAAGAGATAAAGAACGGCGTCCAGTCGATATAAGGCAGTATATTGGTGATGGGATAATCATTAAGGATGACTTGTCCTAGTTTATTCGGCACAGGCGGCACATAGTTGTCCCAGTCGTACTGAAAACCAAGGTCAATAGATTTAGCATAAGATATTTTGGCAGCTTTTGGCTGACGTTTGGCGAGGCGCTCACGTACCTTGATATATTCTGCGCGCGTCTCGTCGATAAGACCTTGACGATTCTCTTTCGACAGCAGTTTCGTCACTACGCCTACTGAGCGTGAAGCATCCGACACATAGATGACGCCATTGTTTTGATATTGTGGTTCGACTTTGACAGCGGTATGCGCTTTAGAGGTTGTGGCACCGCCAATCATCAGCGGTAACGTTATGCCGCGCTCTTGCATTTGCTTGGCGACATAGACCATTTCCTCAAGGCTTGGGGTAATCAAACCTGATAAGCCGATGATATCGACTTCCTCGGCAATCGCGGTATCGAGGATTTTTTCACAAGGTACCATCACGCCCAAATCGAGGATGTCATAACCATTACAGCCAAGTACCACACCGACGATGTTTTTACCGATATCGTGGACGTCGCCTTTGACCGTCGCCATGAGTATTTTACCTTTCTTTTCGCCTTCGACTTTTTCCGCTTCGATATACGGGTTTAGCCAAGCTACAGATTGCTTCATCACGCGCGCGGATTTCACCACTTGCGGTAAAAACATTTTACCGGCACCAAATAAGTCGCCAACGATGTTCATTCCATCCATTAATGGCCCTTCGATGACTTCTAGCGGTTTTGGGTATTTCTCCCATGCTTCTTTGGTATCAGCGTCGATAAAGGTGGTAATACCTTTTACTAAGGCATGGGCAATACGCTCTTCGACCGTGCCTTCGCGCCAGCTCATATCGACGGTGCTGTCTTTTTTCTTCCCACCATCTTGATAGCTTTCGGCGATGGTCATCAGCCGTTCAGTGGCGTCTTGGCCGGTTTCGCCTTGGTTGCGATTGAGCATCACATCTTCGATGGCGTCGCGTGCTTCTTTTGGAATATCGTCATAAATCTCTAACATAGAAGGATTGACGATACCCATGGTTAAGCCGTTTTGAATCGCATGAAATAGGAATACTGAGTTGATCGCTTCACGAATCGGGTTGCCACGGAAACTAAATGACACGTTAGACACACCGCCCGAGACCATGGCATTTGGCAAGTTATCCGAGATCCATTTGGTGGCGTTGATAAAGTCGGCACCATAATTATTATGCTCAGTAATACCGGTGGCGACCGCAAAGATATTCGGGTCAAAAATAATGTCTTCGGATGGGAAACCCACTTCATTGACCAAGACATCGTAGCTGCGCTGACAAATCTGAGTTTTGCGCTCAAAGGTGTCGGCCTGACCGTCTTCATCAAAGGCCATAACGATAACCGCTGCACCGTAGCGCATGCATAACTTGGCGCGCTCGACGAACTCAGCCTTACCTTCTTTTAAAGAGATGGAGTTGACAATCGATTTACCTTGAATGCGTTTCAAACCTTCTTCGATAATGTCCCATTTCGACGAGTCCAGCATCAACGGCACACGGCTAATATCCGGCTCGCCCGATACCAAGTTGACGAAATGAATCATCGCCTGTTTGGAGTCGAGCATGCCTTCGTCCATGTTGATATCGACGATTTGTGCCCCACCTTCGACTTGGTCACGGGCGACATCGAGCGCTTCGGTATAGGCTTCAGTTTTAATCAAACGTAGGAATTTTTTTGAACCGGTGACGTTGGTACGCTCACCAACGTTGACAAATAAACTGTCATCGTTGATGGTAAAGGGCTCAAGTCCAGATAAACGGCAGGCAGGCGCAATTTCAGGAATGACGCGCGGTGGGTAATTGGCCACCATATTAGCGATTTGGCGAATATGCTCAGGTGTCGTACCACAACAGCCGCCGACAATATTTAAGATGCCCGCTTTGGCAAAACCCTCTAACAGCGCAGTGGTTTCTTCAGCCGTTTCATCGTACTCACCAAATTCATTGGGCAGACCAGCATTCGGGTGCGCGGAGACATAAGTATTGGCGATATTTGATAACGTTTGGATATGTGGGCGCAGCGCATCGGCACCGAGCGCGCAGTTAAAACCAACGGTTAATGGTTTGGCATGGCGAATTGAGTTATAAAAGGCCTCAGCCGTTTGACCTGATAACGTACGACCAGAGGCATCGGTAATCGTCCCTGAAATCATAATTGGCAGCTCAAAGCCGATATCGTCAAACACGCCGGTTATGGCAAATATTGCCGCTTTGGCATTGAGCGTATCAAAGATAGTCTCAATCAAGATGATATCGACGCCACCTTCCATCAATGCCAGTGTTGACTCACGATAATTCAGCACCAATTCATCAAAGGTAATATTACGAAAGGCAGGGTCATTGACATCAGGAGACAATGAGCAAGTACGCGACGTTGGACCAATAACCCCAGCGACGAAACGTGGTTTTTCAGGATTCTTCGCAGTGAATTCATCAGCAGCAGCGCGTGCAATTTGCGCGGCAGTTTTATTCAGCTCAGGCACCAGATATTGCATATCATAGTCAGCCATCGACAGACGTGTACCGTTAAAGCTGTTGGTCTCGATGATATCCGCACCGGCCTCGAGGTGCGCCAAATGAATCTCTTTAATCATGTGCGGCTGAGATAGCACGAGCAGATCATTATTACCGCGTACGTCTTGCTCAATATCGGCAAAGCGCTCACCGCGATAGTCTGCTTCTTCCAGCTTATAGTTTTGAATATGAGTGCCCATCGCCCCATCTAACATCAAAATCCGTTTGGCCATCTGCTCAGTGATACGCGCGCGCGCGGTCAGTTGCTGTGCTTTATAAGGAAACACGGCAGGGGGAGTCAGTATAAAGCTATCCGCTGCATTGGATGAAGGGGCATTGCTGTCCGCGGGAGAGGAGGTCGGTGAAGTTGTGGTCTTTTGAGTCATAGGAGCGCTGCTTATATCGTCAATTTTATAAAAGGAAGGAATAACAAATGGATGCAAAAAACAGGGTAAAATAATTATAAGAGAAAATGAAAGTTATGATAAAAAAATAGGCAAATTCGCATTATTCTAGCATGAAAAATATGTCGTACGCGGGAGAGTAATTATTCCTCTTTAGCAATACAGCATATAAGGCGCTTGTTTGTTGAATGCTAAACGATGACAGTGAGTTTTATTGCCTACAATGAATTCTATTGCATAAAACGGATGGGTACAAATGAATATCATTTCCATCAAGGATTACATAAAGCTTTGTTTTTATGGATTGATTTCAAGTTTACTGTAAAAAGTTAGACAAAATTTACACCGATGCTACAAAAAATAGCCTAAAGGCGAATTGATAAACATGGTTTATATGTTAATTTAATTTCAGAAGGATTAATGTTTCGTAAGTAGTACTTACTAGTTGAATGCTAATATTCATCATAAACACTAAGTCATAAAAAGACATGTCGTAAAAAGACATGTCGTAAAAAGACACTGAGTCATAAAGACTGATGTGAGTGCTTGCTCTAGGGAAAGTCAATCTAACTTGCAAGACGGTAATACCGTAGTCAATAGATACTTAATCATTAAGGATAATGTTATGAAACTCATTAAAATTGCTACCATCGGTACACTTGCTATTTCAATCGCTGGCTTAAGCGCCTGTAATAATATGATGCCAGCCAAAACCGCGGCGATGAAAGCACCCACGCAAAGCCAGCCGATGGCAAATATGAACGTGGTACAAATCGCCCAAAGTAATGCTGATTTTTCGTTGCTTGCTGAAGCGGTCGTTGCAGCAGATTTAGCAGACGCTTTATCGGATACCAGTGCGAGCTATACCGTACTGGCCCCAACCAATGCAGCATTTGTTAAAGTATTACAAGAAACAGGCATGACCAAGGCAGAGCTATTTGCCAATAAGCCATTACTTACCAAAATATTGACTTATCATGTCATCAAAGGTAATACGCCAGTTTATCAAAAGCATGTAAGACCCGGTAATTACACCATGCTCAGTACTGATACACTGATGATTACGCCACAAGGTAGGTTAAAAGATGAAAATGGTCGTCTAACCAATATCCTCAAGACCGATATCGCGGCCAGTAACGGCGTCGTCCATGTTATTGATAGAGTGCTACTCCCTAAATAAGCGTTGAGCTAAGTTGAGCTAAAAGGTATCTCGTTATTTTTTATCAGTTAGCTAGGGCATGTCCTCAATCTAAACGATAATACCTAAATGGGCTAAAAATGGCTAAATTTTGCCAAACATCGTCAAATAGTTGGTTAATATCCCGATATTATCTGCACTATTTTCCTTGTTTAACTGCAATTTAACTCATTTTTATCACCATTTTTAAAATGAGGACACGCCCTAGTATATTAAATCCACTATAAAATAAATACAGTGCTACTGGGATGAATTTTGCGTAGCCTCTGGGAACGCAGCACGCAAGGAAAATATATACCAGTAGCACGCTGTAATAAATGTACTATTTTTATTTAAGACTAACTATATCAGTACCAGCTGCCTTTATGACGTTATTGAGCTCATTCAATGTTCAATAAGCCATGATAAACAAAAGATATCTGTCAATGCGGTAAGGGTTAATACACAAGCTAACAATGGCGCCGTATACGTGATTGATACAGTGTTGCTACCTAAGTAAGCATCAATTCAAAATTAATCAGTTAATATTGTAGTTATTGATATAACACATTCCTCGTTTGGTTCGACTCATTAGTCTACTGTTATATTTTTAAGTTAAGAAAAAGTTAGTTAAGAAAAACTATTTACTAAGCTTATCATTTACTATTTATAAGGAAATATCCATGTTAAAGAAGAATTTATTATCTATTGCCATCGTTACCGCCGCTATGTCATTGGCAGCCTGTAACGATACCGACACCGTGGCTGAACCAACTGAGCCGGATGTCACTACCGAAGAAGTAGTTGTTGAACCTGAGGTTGAGACAGATCCAATGGTTGAAGCAGAACCTATGGATATGGATGAAACCGATGTTGCTGCCACACAAACCATTGGTGAAATGGCAGCGGGCAATGAGAATCTAACCATCCTGACAGCTGCATTACAGGCTGCTGGACTGGATTCAATGTTGATGGCTGATGACAAGTACACCGTATTTGCACCAACTGATGATGCCTTTGCTGCGCTATTAACCAAGCTAGATATTACTAAAGAAGAGCTATTGGCTGATGAAGCAACGCTGAAAAGTGTACTGCCATACCATGTTGTTCCTATGGTAGTAAAAGCGGCTGATATCCCTTATGGTGATAAAATTGAAACCGCAAACGGTCAGTCATTTACTATTAGCGAAGACAATGTGATTACCGATGCAAGTGGTAACACGGCTAATATCATTGACACGGATATGATGGCAACCAATGGTGTAGTACATGTAATCGATACCGTACTATTACCAGAGTAAGCTCAATCAGTTTTCTATAACGTATTAATATTAGTTAAGAAGCCCAGCCATTGCGCTGGGCTTCTTTATTTCTAAGTTTTTATGAGGGCGTGTTGACCATTGGAAGCTGGGCACTGGCTGCAAAAAAGTATAGCCACTGTCACTGTAGACTAAAATAATAGCACTAAAAAAGCCCGAGACGATGGTCTCGGGCTTTTTTACTCAATAGGGCTGAGCAGTGACTACTTTAAAGAGTATTACTTATGCTCTTTATGTAGTGGGTCTTGGGCTGCCATTCTTTGTTGCTCTTTTAAATGGCGCTCTTCCCAATAAGGCGCGTTTTTGATACCGAATTTTGCAGGATCAAAACTATAGCGTGCGACACCTGCTTTACGCTGTGCTTCATAGTCTTTTAGCATCGTAAGCGTTGGGCGAGCCACAATGAAAATGACCAAGATACCAACGATGTTCAACCAAGCCATCAAGCCCACACCGATGTCGCCGATAGCCCAGATGTAACCAGCTGAGTTGAGACCACCGTAGGCAACCATCGCCATGATTAAGACTTTGACTAAGAATAGACCTGTTTTATTAGCCTTACGACTGATAAAGCGAGTCAGGTAAGCCACGTTCACTTCAGCAATGTAGTAATAAGCCAAAATAGTGGTGAAAGCAAAGAAGAATACAGCGACTGCAATAAAGGTATTACCAAAATTACCATATACCGATTCCATCGCCATTTGGGTAAAGGCAGGAGCGTTGATCTCAGTAGTAGCGGCTATGTTCTGTACGACGAACTGACCGTCTGGCAACGTACCCTGAATGTTGTACATACCAGTAGATAGAATCATAAAGGCAGTAGCAGAACAAACCAGTAACGTATCGACGTAGACTGAGAAAGCCTGTACTAAACCCTGCTGTGATGGATGCTCAACTTCGGCAGCCGCCGCAGCGTGAGGACCAGTACCCTGTCCGGCTTCGTTAGAGTAAATACCCCGTTTGACACCCCAACCAATAGCAGCACCAAAACCTGCTTGAGCGGTAAAGGCATCACCAATGATCATACCGAATACTTCTGGGATCAAACTGACGTTGGTGAACATGATAATTAAGGCTAAAATGATATAACCTAGTGCCATAAAAGGAACGGCGTATTCAGTAAAGGTTGCAATACGCTTAATACCACCAAAGATGATGATACCTAATACGACTAGAATGATAGCCAGTGCGACTAGACGCATAGAGCCAACTTCTAGGGCTCCGATGTTCATAACCGTACCTTCACCCATGACTTGAGCAAAAGCATTAATAACGCCGTTAGCCTGTACGCCTGGTAAGAACATACCACAAGCTAAAATAGAGGAAATTGCGAAAAGGATACCGTACCACTTTTGACCCAGAGCGCGCTCAAAGTAGTAAGCGGGACCACCACGATATTCGCCAGTAACCACATCTTTTTCTTTATAAATCTGTGCTAGCGTTGCTTCGACATAAGCGGTAGAAGCCCCTAAAAAGGCAACCACCCACATCCAAAACACGGCACCTGGGCCACCGAAACCGATAGCAGCAGCAACGCCTGCGATGTTACCCATACCCACACGTCCCGCTAGAGAGACGGCAAGTGCCTGAAACGATGAAATACCATCAGTACTGGACTTACCAGTAAATAGTAGTTTGATCATTTCACCAAAAAGACGCACTTGTACAAAGCGCGTCATAATAGAATAAAATAGGCCAGCGCCCAAGCATAAGTAAACTAATGCGGGGCTCCAAATAATTCCATTTACTAAGTTAACTAAACCTTCCATATTTATATTCCTAGTACTGTCTCAAAGTGGCGCTATATGCTAGGAGCAAGCTAACTGGTTAACTTACTTATTTAAGTTAAGCAGTTAAATTGTCTACACCGACTTAATCCATTTCAGTTAAAAAGTATGCCAATTAAGTCTCATACACGCTATAAGCTGTATCGATTCAAGATATGCTGGTGTGGTAAATTAAGCTTGTTGAGCTCGTATTTAACCGCTTGATGGTGATTTTATAAGGAAACCAACAGCGTGTTAGTACTAATCAAGCTCTAACTCCACTACCAAATGTATTCAAACCGTACGGCTACGTAACTGCAATTTGCCATATTTCTGTACCAATTACTAGAAATTTCTTTATATAGCGGCAGATATATTCATATTAAGTTGAATAGAGCAAAAAATAAGGAATGAGATAAGGTTAGAGTGTTTGAGTGATAACGACAATAAATCGAGTGTGACATCCGTACCGAGCGTTGGTTAAGCACGCTTTGCGGTTGTTTTTTAGTAACGATCAATTGTAAAAGTAAGGTTATAGCCCCATTATTGTCAGGATATCTCGTGGGTCATGTCTTATAGGCTATAATGCTCTATTCTCATATCCAGTAGTATAATTAAGCGGCATAATTGGTATGCTAATCTAAGTTATATGAAATATTGAGTTATATAAAACATGTAGACGGATATGAGTCTTCGAGAAGTTTTAAAAAATATTAAAAAACGGGTTACTAGGTATTTGTTATTTATCATTATTAGGAGAAACAACGATGACGCGTCAATCCATTGTAAAACCTATGTTGCTTGCAGCAGTATTAGCGACTTCTACCGTTGGCCTAAGTGGCTGTGGCTATAATAACCTTCAATCACAAGACGAGCAGGTGACGGCGTCGTGGTCAGAAGTGGTCAACCAATATCAGCGCCGCTCTGACCTAGTGCCAAACTTGGTCAAAGTGGTACAGCAATACGCGGAGCAGGAACAAGAAGTCTTTACCCAAGTCGCTGCTGCTCGCTCACAAGCTGGCGGTATTACGGTGACACCAGAACTTCTTAACGACCCAGAAGCGATGGAGCGTTATGCTGCCGCGCAAGAACAGATGACTGGTGCGTTATCGCGCTTAATGGCAGTGTCTGAGCGTTATCCTGATCTAAAATCAGATGCCTTGTTCCAAGATTTACAAGCCCAGCTTGAAGGTACTGAAAACCGTATCGCAGTCGCGCGTAATCGTTATATCCAAGAAGTGCAAGGTTATAACACGACCGTTCGCCAGTTCCCAACCAATATCACTGCAAAAGTATTTGGCATGGATACCAAGCCAAACTTTAGCGTGGCGAATGAAACAGAAATCTCTACTGCACCAAGTGTTGATTTTGGTGACTCTACAGAGGCGACTGCTGAGTAGCGTGTCGCGGATGAAGGTAAAAGTCAGGTAATGGTTGCTGCTCTATATTAAGTTATCCATGAACATGGTTATTTTTGTCGTATGATGTCATGCGACAACGGTAGAGTCAGCACCCATTAATTTAGTACAGATGTCACTCGAGGTGGTATAGATTAGATGAATAATTCAAAAACACTCTTATCAGTATTATTATTCACGCTAAGTCTCGGTAGCGCCTCTGTGTTGCATGCTGTGCCTAATGGCGATGCTATTAGTAATGCCAATACCAATACTAATAACAGTACGGTAGCTGTAGATAGCGCCTCAAACACACAAAATCGTAGTGTGGAAGATTTGGTGGCTATTTCTAAAGCAGCCGAGTCCAACGACGCCATCAATGACGCGGTATTGGGTAACGAAGCTATTAATGACGCCATACTCGGCAACGATGCTATCAATCCTAATGCGGCCAATGCTGAAGCGAGCTCTGAAGCCACGGCAACAGCGCAACCACCTGTTCGGTCAAGTGCTGAAGGTGTCGATGCCGACAAGCTCATATTAAATAACCCTGTCGTTGATCAAGCCAACATCTTAAACCCACAAGAAAAACAACGCTTAGAGGCGCAGTTACATGCTATTTATCAGCAGGGCTTGGCTCAAGCAGCCGTGGTCATCGTACCGACGACCAATGGCATGCCAATATTTGACTATGCCTTACAAGTGGCTGAAAAATGGCAGTTGGGTAATAAAGATATCGATGATGGTTTGTTGATGGTCGTTGCTGTCAATGACCGTGATATGTATATTTTAACGGGGTACGGCTTAGAGGGCGTGTTACCAGATTCTGCCGTCAACCGTATTATTCGTGAGGATATTACCCCGTCGTTTAAACAAAACAATTATGGCGCTGGGGTACTGGCAGGCATTGATGCGCTTAAAGCACGTCTGACTGCTGATCCTGAGGTATTGGCCCGTGCAGATGCGCAAGCTGCTGAACGCAGCGCTCAACAGGGTTCGGACGAGATGCCGTCGCCTATTTTCTTATTTATCATGGCGATGATATTTGGTAGCTTTATCACTAGTATTTTCGGTCGTGTATTTGGTTCTATCCTTACCGCTGGTGGTTTCTTCGCTGGCTCGCTAGCTCTCGGTGGCGGCTTTTTTATGACCGTAATTATGGCAATATTTTTATGGTTGTTCTTAATTTCACGCGGAGGTGGCGGCAAAGGTGGATCTGGGGGCGGTCGAGGCGGTGGCGGCATGGTCTTCTTACCGGGCATGGGTGGCGGTAGTAGTGGCGGCGGAGGTTTCGGCGGTGGCGGCTTTGGTGGCGGCGGCGGAGGTTTTGGTGGCGGCGGTGCTGGCGGATCGTGGTAGATGCGCGATAAAAACAACCACTCAATGACCATCAGCAATGGCGTATTTAAGGAAGTAATATAATGTCAGAAAACAACGCTTCAAAACCCAGTGTTGCCCGCTGGTGGCGTCAGGTCTTATTTATCCCTGTACTACAGAGTAAGTGGCTGACAGCAGAGGCCAAAGCGCGTCTGACAGACGAGGTAACACGTGCGGAGCGTGGGCATCGCGGTGAGGTTTTTTTAATTGTAGAAAATAACTTGCCTATTCAAGACGCTTATTATATTGGCTGCCGCGACCGTGCGATTGACTTATTCAGTGAGTATCGAGTGTGGGATACCGAAGAGAACACGGGTGTCTTGGTCTACGTCAATATTTGCGAGCATCAGTTAGAGATTGTGGCTGATCGAGGTATTAGTACGCACGTCAGCCCAACTGTTTGGCACGCCATGTGCGAAAAAGCGGTATCCGGCATTGCCAATCAAAAAACAGAAGAGAGTTTGGCTGAGTTGTTAGATGAAGTCGGGCAAGTGCTGCGCCAGTATTATCATCTCGAACAAGACCCAGCAGGCAATGAGCTGTCAGATACAGTGGTTTTTCTAAAATAGAGCCACCAAAATTACATCTCTAATTACATCTTTGTACCTTCTCTCTATAAAAAACATTAAAGCGATGACCGGACCACTATGATTGATCTAATAAAGAAACTACCAAAAGCGGAATTGCATTTACATATTGAGGGCTCATTAGAGCCTGAGCTTATGTTTAGGCTGGCCAAAAAAAATAACATAGAAATTCCCTATAAAGACATAGAAGATGTACGCAATGCTTATAACTTCACCAATCTGCAAACCTTTTTAGATATCTATTATGCGGGTGCAAACGTCTTGATTACTCAAGATGATTTTTATGATTTGACCTGGGAATATATCCTTAAGTGTGTCGAAGACAATGTCATTCATACCGAGATATTCTTTGACCCGCAAACGCATACGGCAAGAGGGATTGCTTTTGAAACCGTGATTACTGGTATCAAAGAGGCGTTGGCTGATGCTAAAGAAAAGTACGGCATTACTTCTTGCATTATCATGTGCTTTCTGCGGCATTTATCGCAACAAGAAGCATTTGAGACGTTAGACGAGGCGCTAAAATTTAAAGACGATATTATTGGTGTTGGTCTTGACTCTGCAGAATTGGGCAATCCTCCTTCGAAGTTTAAAGAGGTCTTTAAACAGGCAAAAGAGGCAGGTTTTAAATTGGTCGCCCATGCTGGCGAAGAAGCTGACTTTACTTATATTTACGAAGCCCTAGATTTACTAGAAATTAATAGAATCGATCATGGCGTGCAATCTATAAAAAGCGAGGCGCTGATGCAACGCTTAAAAGACGAGCAAATGCCGCTGACAGTTTGTCCAAACTCAAACATCGAGTTAAAGGTATTTGAAGATTATAAACAACACAATATCAAAGAGTTGTTGGACTATGGCTTAAATGTCAGTGTCAATTCTGATGATCCTGCATACTTTAAAGGGTATATGAATCAAAACTTTATAAATATATGCGAAAGCTTGCCACTGACAGAAGACGATATCATCACGTTGGTGAAAAACTCTTTTAGATCTTCATTCATCAGTGATGAGTTAAAAAAGGAATATTTAGAAAGAGTTGATTTGGCTTTATAATAGGGGCTGTATAGAAGACAATGCAGTGATTTTTTGCATCAGCAAAGGCATAATAATACCGGCTTTTTCTGCTAAGGTGATATCCACGATAGTATTTGGCGTGGGATTAGGATTTATCTCAATGATGGTGGCGCCATTTTGTTTTGCTAATTGTGCCAGTCCAGCAGCAGGATAAACGAGGCTTGATGTACCGATACTGATAAATACCTCGCAATTTGCCGCCGCTTCTTCTGCCGTCTGCCACGCTTGTACTGGTAATGCTTCCCCAAACCAAACAATATCAGGACGAATATAACCGCCGCAGTGTTGGCAGGTGATTAAATCCTCATCAAAAATCATGTCATTTTTGCTATTCGCTAAACGATTTGAATGGTTTTCATAAGTCGTATCACATTGGCTGCAACGATTCTGCCAAAGATTGCCATGTAAATGGGTCACGGTGCTGCCAGCTTGCTCATGTAAATCATCAACATTTTGGGTAATAAGCGTCAATTGCTGATGGTTGTTTGCTGCATGTTGCTGCCATTGCGCTAAGGCAATATGGGCTGGATTTGGTGTTTTATCCGCGACCAACTGTCTACGCCACTGATACCATGACCACACCAGTTTTGGATCGCGAGCGAAAGCGTCAGGTGTGGCTAAGTCTTCAGCCGCATAGTTTTCCCACAAACCCGTTTGCTTATCTCGAAACGTTGGTATGCCGCTTTCTGCGGAAACGCCTGCGCCAGTCAAAATACAAATACACTTTTTGTCTGCCAATATTTTGGCAGCGCGTTGTACTTCTGCTATTAACGCTGGTGATAATTCTGCTAACATAAGCTAACCCTTGTTAATAATGGATATATCTTCTAATGATAGACGGAATTTGGTGGCTTGTCATATTGATAGCGGTCGTTGTTGGACTATGGTTTTTTGCAAAATCGCGCGCGCCCAATCACGCTGACAAGCGAGGTATAAAATCGAAAAATAAAAAAACACCGGTAAATGATGCGCTACAAAAAACAGCAGAGGTGATTAAGCAGCACCTTCCTGACTATCGAGTAAAGCGTAAAGCCCATCATTTACTGATTATTAAGAAAAATAAAAAAATTGCGATGATTACTATTGATAAAAAGCTTGCTATAGGGCAGCGCCGTTTGGGTGAAGTGCCGGTGATTAATTATCATCATGTGCCTAGCCGGACCCAGTTGGCTGGCAATCTGCAGGAAGCAGAGTAGGTTATAGCAGTAGCACGTGGTTATTAACATATCGATTTTATTTTGAACTGACTATAAGATTAATAAGTAAAGATAGTTGCCATTTTCTTAGTCATGATAAGCTGCTTTTCGCGTGATTAAGTGGCCGAGTTTGTTTCTACGGTTTATTCAGTGTGACTAAAATATAAGAACTTAATAGTCTGTAGGTAATTAAAAAAGGGCAGTTGCAAATGAATGGCTATGGCAAAACTCAGGAATTTAAAAAACCTTCTTTTAAGTTGGCGGCGCTGGCGTTACTGTCGGTCATTTTTAGCCTCGTTTTATGTATCATGATTTTTAAAACCGTATCGATACAAGTAGGTTTGCTGCTCGGAATGGTTTTTGTCACCTTAATATCCAGAACCTTGGGCTATAGATTTAATGATTTAATGGTGCTGATGCAAAAGAGCATCGGAGAATCGACCTTTGGCTTATGGTTTTTTATTGCGATTGGCGCAATTATTGCGGCATGGATGGCAGCGGGGACCGTTCCGGCTATTATTTATTATGGCTTGGGGTTTATTTCACCCACTGTTTTTTTGCCAGCTGGGTTTATCTTATGTACGATAACCGCGTTGAGTACCGGTACATCGTGGGGAACTGTCGGTACGGTAGGTATTGCCCTTGTAGGTATCGGTCAGGGTTTGGGTATTCCGCTGCCCATAACGGCGGGTATGATTATATCTGGCGCGATTACTGGAGATAAAATGTCTCCGGTTTCTGATACGCCAAATCTTACCTCGATGTCGGCAGGTGCGGATCTGTATGAAACACTCAAGGCCATGATGCAAACGATAGCCCCTGCTTTTTTTATTACTTTAGCGTTGTTTGTATACTTAGGTTTCCGCTATGGCTCGGATGATGCGAATTTGAGTATCATTAATGAAACGCGAAGTGTGTTAGCAGCTAACTTTAATTTAAACCCCATCGTTATGCTGCCGATAGCCATTCTTTTGACCTTAAATGTTATCAAATTTCCCTCTTTACCATCTATGACGATAGCGGTGATTAGCGGTTTGGTGGTCGCGGTCGTCTTTCAGGGTGCTAGTGTGCCTGAGGCGTTAGAGTTTTTAAATGCAGGGTTTGAAATCTCTACCGGTTCGGCTTATGTAGATCCCATATTAAATCGTGGCGGCATCCAAAGTATGATGTGGACATTTTCGGTGGCATTTATGGCGCTGTCATTGGGGGGTATTTTAAGTAAAGTGGGCTATATGGAGACATTGATCGCTGGGCTGGTGAGCAGAGCCAAAACGGTTGGCTCATTAACCTTGCTTGCTATGATGTCTTCAATGACCTCAACGGCGGCATTTGGTGAGGCGTATATGTCCTTTATTTTAAATGGTGAACTATTTAAAGAGCAGTTTGACAAGGTTGGTCTAAGTCGGGCGATGCTGGCGCGTATCGTCAGCGAAGGTGGATTGATGATGGCACCCGTCATGCCGTGGACCACGTTTGGCGCATTTGCAGCAGCAACGCTTGGTATTAGTGGCTTTGCGTTTGCGCCATACGCCTTTATGAGCTTTTTAAGCCCAATATTATCTGTGCTGATGACCTATTTAGGGTTAGCAGTCGTCTGGAATAATAAGAAAAATAAGGGCATAAAAAAGTTTGAAAATGTCGACCTTTCTGATGAGCCTGTTTTTTTAGCAAAACAATAACCTTCAAGCGTAGCTTTAAAGTAGGGGGCTGTAGAGGTCTTAGGTAATGCTAGGGAAGGGTGAAATACGATGATTGGTGCGCTCGGCGGGAATCGAACCCACGACCCTCGGCTTCGGAGACCGATACTCTATCCAACTGAGCTACGAGCGCATAATAACGGATTGGCTTTATTTAGTGTGCAAATGAGCACAGTAAGCAGTACTACTTAACGACATGAGGTTTCGAGAAGTAAAACATCGAAAAATAAAGACCGCTTAGTCTAACAAATAAAAGCCATAATGCCAATGAATGGAGGCGGTTATTGAGGTTTTTTAAGAAAAAACACCATAGTCGACAAACAAGCATGGCAATCTACCTGCCTTTTCCCTTATAATGTCAGGGAGAATTCATATTTATATTCACCGATTACAAGTGTGCTTGCATGTGGGATGGCTGTTTGCTATTGATAACCGCTTGGTTATCAAAGGAGGACAGACAGAATGTCCAAGTCGTGCAAGCCTTTGTACATGTAATAAGAGAACGTGACGAATGAGAAAAGTAGTTATGTTATCGGCAGCTGCCATTCTAGGAATCGCTAGTATCGCGGTGAGCCAAGCTGAAGATGTCGCAGATACCCCTGTGACCGTTTCTGATGTTGCAGAAGGGCAAGAGGTTGTTGAAAACGCACCTGAAAAACTAGGTGACGACACCCAAGCTGCTGCAGATACCACCGATGGTGCCGCACCTGCTGACGAAACAGCAGAAGCAGAGGCCACGGCAGAAGATGCTGAAGCTGAAGAAACGGCTTCTGCCGCGCCTGCCACTGAAGAAGAACCCATTCCAGAAGATACGCCACAAGTGCAAAAGCTGATTGCTTTGTATCCTAACTTGATTGCTCGTATTCAACCGGTTGGCAAAGTATGTTTTGAAGATGACGAAGTTTGTGACGTTACCGCTCGCTCTTCTGGTCCATCAGCGGGTGATGGTCCTCGTGACGGTAAAGCGGTTTATAACGCAGTATGTCAGACTTGTCACGGGTCAGGTTTACTTGGCTCACCAAAATTTGGGGACGCAGCCTCTTGGGCTCCACATATTGCTAAGGGTGAAGCTACCTTATATGACCATGCTATCAACGGCTTTAACGCTATGCCAGCTAAAGGCGGCGCGGACATTCCTGATGAAGAAGTCCAAAACGCGGTAGATTATATGGTTGCTGAATCCAGTTAGTATCTGCTATTTAATCTAAAATAGTAATTGGTTAGCATGTTTATGTATCAAAAGCTTAAGAGTCGATAAAGTATTTATTGGCTCTTATCTTGCTTCTAGATCAGAAAGATAAAAAGCGTCTATCTCATTAAATGCGATAGACGCTTTTTTGTGGCTGATGATTGGTATTACTAATATCGTACTTATAGCATGCTAACGTTGAAATCTCTCAGCACTAGCCTCACATTAAGACACGAGACCAACCATTATAAGAATTAATTTTTCCAAATTTGCTTTCTACATTTTTATGTAGATTCATCATTAATAAAGAGGTATTCATGTCTGAGGTGCCAGCGCTATCTATTCAGAACTTATCTAAAACCTATGGTAACGGGTTTTCGGCATTAAAAGATGTCAGCCTCACGGTGCCGCAAGGAGGATTTTTTGCGCTACTTGGGCCAAATGGCGCCGGTAAATCAACGATGATTGGTATTATTAGCTCCCTATTTAAGCCGACAGCGGGTAGTGTGCATATCTTTGGTACGGACTTGTTGGCTGAACCTTCAAAAGCGAAGCAGTTTTTGGGTATAGTGCCGCAAGAGTTTAACTTTAATCAGTTCGAAAAGGTTGAAGACATTCTTATCACCCAAGCAGGCTATTTCGGTATTGCGGCTAAGGAATCTAAACCGCGTGCAGAGAGATTGCTTAAAGCATTGGGCTTATGGGACAAGCGTGATAATAAAGCTCGTGAACTATCGGGCGGTATGAAGCGTCGACTAATGATTGCGCGCGCTCTGATTCACAAGCCTCGCTTATTAATATTAGATGAGCCGACCGCTGGGGTTGATATTGAGCTGCGCCGCTCGATGTGGGAGTTCATGCAGCAGATTAATATTGAAGAAAAAACCACTATTATTCTAACCACGCATTATCTTGAAGAAGCTGAGCAGCTCTGTAAACGTATCGCTATTTTAGATCATGGCGAAATCCGTATTAATACGGAAATGAAGGATTTATTGGCGCAGTTGTTGGTCGAAACCTTTGTTTTCGATTTGGCGACCCCGTTGACCCATCAAATAACCCTAGCGGGAGTGACCGATACGCTACAGCCAGATGATCTGACGCTTGAAGTGACACTGACAGAAGGCGAATCACTGAACGGTGTCTTTGAGCAGCTGTCTAAACAGGGTATCACCGTTGCCAGTATGCGCAACAAAGCCAACCGCTTAGAAGAGCTGTTTATGCGTCTGGTGGATAAAAGCCTGCACGAACCTTTGTCCTCATAGTAGATATTTATAGGTTTTTCTCCTTATAAATAACTCACTTTTATATCTAAAAACGCTTTGAAATATTATTAACGATAAATATAGTAACTATATAGGCAACACTGGGCGCAATAGGCAGAGCTTTGACTCTGGCGCACAGAATGCTTAGGAGAGATAACGCATGAACTTCGCACAACGCTGGATTGCTTTTCGCACCCTGCTGATTAAAGAAATTCGCCGAATACTACGAATCTGGCCACAGACATTACTGCCACCAGTCATTACCATGAGCCTATATTTTGTCATCTTTGGTAAGATGATAGGCCCGCGTGTGGGAGAGATGGGCGGTGTGCCATATATGCAATTCATCGTGCCTGGCCTGATTATGATGGCGATTATTACTAATAGCTATTCTAACGTGGTATCCAGTTTCTTTAGTGCTAAGTTTCATTCGAGCATTGAGGAGCTGCTGGTTTCGCCAATCTCTAAACACGCTATTTTGACTGGTTATATCAGTGGCGGTATTTTCCGAGGATTGGCAGTTGGGGTCATTGTCTTTATCGTGGCACTGTTCTTTACCAAATTGGGTATTGAGCACTTATTCATTACTTTATTTACGGTCATTGGTACCTCAGTTCTATTCTCACTTGGTGGCTTTATCAACGCCGTATTTGCCCGCTCATTTGATGATATTTCTATCATTCCAAGCTTTGTATTGACGCCTTTAACCTATCTTGGTGGCGTGTTTTATTCGATGGAAAACTTATCATCATTTTGGCAAAATATCTCGTTATTGAACCCTATTGTTTATATGGTCAACTCGTTCCGTTATGGCATTCTCGGCTATTCTGATGTCAATGTTTGGTATTCGATGGCAGCTATATTTGCGTTCTGTGTCATATTTTATACCATTGCCTATCGCTTACTGAGTGATGGTTCGCGTATTCGTTTATAAACTCAATCTTAATATTAGGAATTACTTATGAGTATCCACGGTATTTTAGGCGAACAAACCACCGATTATCCAACTGAATATAGCCCAGAAACCTTATATCCAATTGCCCGTAGTATGGGGCGCGATGTCATTGGCTGGCAAGATGATAAGTTAGAGATCGGTGTCGACTGGTGGCATGCCTTTGAGCTGTCATGGTTAAATCAGCAAGGCATCTCGCAGGTTGCTATTGCACGCTTTGGGATTCCAGCCAGTTCGCCTTTTATCGTTGAGTCAAAATCGCTCAAACTGTATTTAAATAGTATTAACTTTACCGAATTTGATAGCTGGGAAGTCGTGCAAACGCTGATTGCTAAAGATTTATCGGCCTGTGTCCAAGCAGAAGTCACCGTTGAGTTGTTTGGCTTAGATGACGATTTGCATGATAAGGTGTCAGGATTGTTGATTGCTCAGCCTGATGGTATTTGTATTGACGATGCGCTTGCAAACAGCAGTGAGAAGGTCGCGTTATGTGAGCACCCCGATGCGTCATTATTGAATAGCATTAAGGCGAATAGTACTAACCAACAGCAGCCCTATACTTTCTACTCTAACTTGCTACGTAGTAATTGTCCGGTGACCAATCAACCAGATTGGGGCACATTGGCAGTGTCGATTACCAGTAACAAGGTTATCGATGAAGCGAGTATGCTGCGTTATATATTAAGCTTTCGTCAGCATAATGGCTTTCATGAGCAATGCGTCGAGCAGATATTTTCTGATTTGAGTCAGTATTATCAGCCAAGTAAACTGATGGTTCGGGCTTGGTATACGCGCCGTGGTGGTATCGATATTAACCCTTGCCGTGTGAGTGATATAAGCTTGTTACCAGAGCCAAGCCGTTTGATTCGTCAGTAGATAAATATTTATACCAAACCTAAAAAGTAAGATTAGCTGTGTCAAACTCGTTTAGTTTACAAGACGTAGTACTTGCACTCATTTTCCTTGCTACTCTAATTTTTGTGAATGGTATTATTTCGTCAGTCATAAAAAAGCGCCTATCTCATTAAATGAGATAGGCGCTTTTTCTTGTAATGTATTTTTTATAAAACTATTTTTTGCTTACTTTGGCCAATACTTCTGCACGGCTAAGCATTTGTTTTTCTACTTCACGGCGATTGACGTATTCGTACTTGTCTTCAGCAAGGTTGCGGTCAGAAACCACGATACGATGCGGAATGCCAATCAATTCAAGGTCAGCAAACTTGACGCCTGGACGCTCGTTACGGTCATCAAGGAGCACATTAATACCTTGCGCCTTTAACTCTTCATATAGCGCGGTTGCCGTCTCCATGACCGTGTCTTCTTTAGACTTCATCGGTATGATAGCCACTTCAAATGGTGCGATAGAGTCATCAACATTGGGTGTAATTGGCCACATAACGCCATTTTCATCGTTATTCTGCTCGATAGCAGCAGCGATAATACGGCTAATGCCAATACCATAACAGCCCATCATTAAGGTAACTGGCTTGCCATCTTCACCCGAAACTTTGCAGTTCATGGCTTGCGAGTATTTATCACCTAACTGGAAGATATGACCAACTTCGATACCGCGTTTGATTTTTAAGCTGCCTTTACCATCGGGAGATGGGTCGCCTTCTTGCACGTTACGCACATCGACGATACGTGTGATACGGGTATCACGTGCCCAGTTCATGCCAATGGTATGTTTATTGACTTCATTAGCACCCGTCACAAAGTCTGACAGGGTGGCTGCTGAGCGGTCAACGAAAACAGGCATGTCTAAATCAACACCGATATAACCTTTATGCAAACCAGCAGCTTTTAGCTCTTCATCAGAGGCCAGTGTCAGAGGCACATCGGCCTCTTCGATTTTTTCGGCTTTGATGGTGTTTAGCTGATGGTCACCACGTAGGACAACGGCAATCAATTGAGGCTTTTCGTCTTCTGTATGACCGTGGACGATTAGCGTTTTAACCGTCGTCGCCAGTGGTATGTCTAAATGCTCAGCAACCATTTTGCAACTGGTCATACCTTCGGTTAAGACGTCCTCACGCTCCATTTTTGGTGACTGACGTTCAGCGATGCTCACTGATTCAGCAAGCTCAACGTTGGCAGCATAATCAGAAGAATCAGAGAAGGCGATATCGTCTTCACCACTATCTGCTAGTACATGGAACTCGTGCGAGGCAAATCCACCAATAGAACCAGTATCTGCTTGTACCGCGCGGAAATCTAAACCCAAACGGGTAAAGATGCGGGTATAGGCGTCATACATATCATGGTAAGTCTTGGCCAAAGACGCTTGGTCAACGTGGAAAGAATAGGCATCTTTCATGGTGAATTCACGCGCACGCATCACCCCAAAACGTGGACGAATCTCATCGCGGAATTTATTTTGAATCTGAAAGAAAGTAATCGGTAGCTGTTTGTAGCTACGTAGCTCACCCTGGGCGAGGTTAGTGATGACTTCTTCGTGGGTGGGACCCAGTACAAAATCACGGTCATGACGGTCTTTGAAACGTAATAGCTCAGGGCCATAGTCGTCAAAACGCCCAGTGATCTGCCAAAGCTCGGCAGGCTGAGTCATCGGCATGAGCACTTCTTGGGCACCGACGTTTTGCATCTCTTCGCGAACGATGCGCTCAACCTTTTGTAAAATACGTAGCCCCATGGGCAGCCAAATATATAACCCAGAAGCGATTTTACGAATAAGACCGGCGCGCACCATCAATTGGCTTGAGGCGATATCGGCATCACTTGGGGTTTCTTTTAGGGTGGCAAATAAAAATTGACTGGCTTTCATAAATAAAGCGTAACCTTATCAACGATAAAAAAATAAGAAATAGTAGGATGTTGAGCGTATGGCTAATCGTTTCATTGCCGCCGCAAGCTTACCTTTATTACTTCGCATTAACCTAGGAGATATCCTAGCAACTAAACTACTTATCAACTAAAGTGCTTATAAAAAGCAGATAAACAAAACCGTTCTCTAACAAGGGAAGGGTTTTCGATTGACTTATCAATATATCGAGCGGTTAAATAGATAAGTGTCAGGGCAAAGTGCCTGATAAATATATCTATACTGACCTTTTATCAATACAATCTGTCTATGTTAGGTAAAGTTGCTCTAAGACGCAATGACTTTTTGTTTTTTCAGTCTAAAGGCGCTTAAAACCCATCAATATCACTGTAAATACTTATTCAGATTGTTCTAAGAAGACTTTAATAAAAAAGCTGATGTAAGCTAATAGCGCGTTTGTTAACTTAGGATGTAGAGGGAGCTTTGTGCAAACAGGTGTGTGGATAAATGGTAGTAACTACTTGAAATTGCTGTAAAGAAATATCATTAAGTACTTAGGAATTACGCATTTTATGCTAATAATAAAACAATAAGGTAGTTTACATGGCTAACCCTAATAACCGCCCTCCGATGAGTGATAACTCAGTTAATCGCCAGCAAGCCAAAAAACCTGTGGCCATGATGTCTTGGGTGGTATTGCTTATCGGTCTAGCAGCTATCGTCTTTGCGATTTATAGTGTGCAGAATGGTACCAAAGATGAGCCGATAGAAACCATCACTCGTGAGGGTGTGGTGATGCAAATTCAGAAGTTAAATCGTTTAGAAACGGTCGCTTTTAGCGTGGATACTGTTATAACGAGCCAGCGCCCAGGGAGCTGGATGAAGCTGTGGCAAGACGAGCAAAAAGGGTTGTTTATCGCCCGTGGGCGCGTGGAGGCGGGTATCGATTTGAGTGCATTGACGCCTGATATGGTGCAAGTGGTACAACCTACCGAGTCTGATGTAGACAATGCTGCGCCTGCTGATGCTAATAATCCCATTTCTATTATGCCGAAAATCAATATTACTTTACCGCCATCAGAAATATTTTCGGTTTATCTAGATGATATCGAGATTTATGATTGGCAAACGGGTGCTTTTGGTATGATGCAAGTTGATCCAAAGATATTACAACAAGCCCAAAGCATGGCCAAAAAAGAAGTGCTTGAGCGTGCATGTCGTGGCGATGTAATGAATATGGCATTACAAAATGCACAAACTCAGTTGCAACAACTATTTTCATTAACTGGTGCGGTGGTTACCGTAACCACTCAAGGTGCTGGCGCGTGCCAGATGCCAACCACAAACTCATAACTCTGATGAGTATTTATACAATAGGCTTTATATCGAATCCAATCGTATAAAGCCTTTTTTAGTGCTTACTTTTTAAATTCAGCAATTGCCAATTGCCGTGCGACCTTATGCTCGACTATAGGGACAGGGTAGTTGAGCTTACCAAATAGATCATTGTTGGACTTATTGTTTTCAATAAGTGCTTTACGCAGTTTCTCTTCTGAGTGCAGTATTTTGCTAGGAACCTCTTTTAATTCCGGTAGCCAGGTTTTAATAAATTCGCCATCAGGATCATGGCTTTTGGCTTGGCTAAAGGGGTTCATAATACGGAAGTAGGGCGCAGCATCGGTACCTGTTGATGCGCTCCATTGCCAGCCACCATTATTTGAGGCAAAGTCACCGTCTATCAGCTGCTGCATAAAGTAACGCTCACCTAAGCGCCAATCAATCAATAAATCCTTGGTCAAAAACATCGCTGTGACCATGCGTAAGCGATTGTGCATAAAGCCTGTGGCATTGAGACAGCGCATTGCCGCATCGACTAATGGCACGCCTGTTTTACCTGTACACCACGCCTCAAAGTCATCCTGATTATATGACCAATCAATTTTGGCGTCGGTTTCATGTTTATAGGCTTGATGGCGAATCAGCTCAGGTTTATTCACTAGCACATGACGATAAAAGTCTCGCCAAGCCAGCTCACTTATCCAGCGGTTGATGTCATTGTTATTAACGCTATCAGAATTATTAAGGGTGCCGCTATCATTGCTATGTGATTTTTCCAACGCTTTGGTGGCTTGTAAATAGCAAAGTCTGGGACTAATCGACCCAATAGTAAGATAAGCAGATAACTGACTGGTCGCCTGCAAGCTTGGTACATCACGACTGATATCATAGTTATTGATATCTTCAGCGATAAACTGGTCTAATCGGTGACAAACAGCTACTTCGCCAGCAGGATACGTTTCTCGTGCGTGATTCAGCTGAGCGTCCCTATCAATATGCTGGTAGGCTTTATTATTCTGTAGTGGTTTCTGATAGTCATTGACTACTATGTTACTGATACTTTCTATTTCTTTGATAGTGTTTGCGCTGGCTGTTGTTAATTTTATATTAGCTTTATGATCCTTATTTACTACTGGGGCGTGATGTATTTGAATGCTGCCAACATCCAAGGTATGACGCCATTTGTTATAAAAAGGCGTAAATACTTGATACATGCTGTCATCATTGGTAGTGATGGTTTGCGGCGGCAAGATACATTGGTCGTGCCAGCGGATAAATTCGATATCAGATTTGGCAAGTTGTTTGGTTAGTTCGTCGTCTCGTGCAATCTCATTGCCTTCATACTCATGATTGGCCATTACGCAGCTGATATTATTGGCTGCACATAATGCGCTTAGTGTCTCCACGCAATCAGAGAAACTCTCGCAAACCTGTACACTTAAGGTGATATTTAATTGTTTTTGCAGAGATTTCGCTAAGATAGGTAGCGTACGCGCGATATGATCAATCTGAGACAATGACATGTCATGGGCTTGCCATTGCTTGGGAGTGAGAAAAAAAACAGCACTTACCAAAGCATTATTATCATTTGCACGCTCGCACAGCGCCGCCAATGCGGTATTATCATGTAGCCTTAAGTCACGGCGAAACCACATCAGATAATGGGGTGGACTTGCGCTGGTATTTTTATTATGGCTGTTGGTATTATTAACCGCTGTCGACGTAGTTTTAGACATTCATAAGTCCCTATATTAATCAATCGCAATCATAAACAAAACTATGAATAAAAGTATGCTAGGATAAGTTTTTGGAAGCAATTGATTTGCTGTTCCATTAACAAATTATCATCATATAGAATGTTTAGCTTTGGCAATTAGCACTTGGTCTTACTCAGTTTAGCAAAGCCGATATAACCATTTCATATTAAGTATCATATCTAAGGTCACATCATGCACGTTAAGTTTTGCGGGTTTACCCAGCCCAGTGATATTAAAACTGCTGCTCAGTTGGGCGTCGATGCGGTTGGCTTAGTGTTTTACCCTCCCAGTCCGCGGGCTGTCACCATCGAGCAGGCGCAATTGCTAAGCGCTTCTTTGCCGGCGTTTATAAGTGTGGTGGCTTTAGTAGTGAATATGTCACGAGCAGAGCTGGTTGAACTCGCAAACCGTGTGTCTTTTGATATCATTCAATTCCACGGTGATGAAACGCCTGAACAATGTCAGCAGCTGGCAAGTGCAGTCAATAAACGCTGGATAAAAGCGTTGCGTATCAATACTGAACAACATACTGCTGCTAGTGTCAGTGCCCAGATTAATGAGTTTGCCGCAGCTGGAGCGAACAGTATCTTATTGGATGCTTACCATCCCCATAAATATGGTGGCACAGGTGCGCGTTTTGATTGGAGTCTATTACCGCAAGACAGCTCGCTACCGATTATTTTAGCAGGTGGGCTTGATGCCGATAATGTCGCTGCTACATTAGAGCTGCCTATTTATGCCGTCGATGTCAGTGGCGGTATTGAGCTTGAGAAAGGCAAAAAAGATGCGGAAAAAATGCGCGCTTTTATGAAGGCAGTAAAACGTGACCGATGGCAAAACGAGACGGTCACTGACGCCCTCTAAGCTATTTGCTATATTCAGATATTATTTAGTCGTTATTCCGATATTCTGCTTAACTGTTATATTTATTGCTACCCCTGTATTGCTGTATCTATAAATTGTTATACCCATAATTTCATCCCCTTATTTATTCTAAAAAATACCACTTATTATAGTAGGAATTACCATGAGTCATGTCGCTAATAAAGATTTAACTGACGCTGCAAAAGCGATCAACAGCTTTACCAATCCAGAAGACGTCCAAGACTTTAACCAGTATCCCGATGCTCGTGGACATTTTGGTGTGCACGGTGGACGTTTTGTTTCTGAAACGCTGATGGCAGCATTAGAAGAGCTAGAAGCGCTATATACCAAGGTCAAAGCGGATCCAGCGTTTTGGGAAGAATATCACAATGATTTGGTCAATTATGTCGGTCGTCCAACACCACTTTATCATGCCAAGCGGCTCAGTGATGAGATTGGCGGGGCGCAGATTTATTTTAAACGTGAAGACTTGAACCATACTGGCGCCCATAAAGTGAATAACACCATCGGCCAAGCCTTACTTGCTAAAATGTGCGGTAAAAAACGCATCATCGCCGAGACTGGCGCAGGACAGCATGGCGTAGCGACTGCAACCATTGCCGCACGTTTGGGACTAGAGTGTATCGTTTATATGGGTGCGGACGATGTCGAACGCCAAAAGATGAACGTCTATCGTATGCGCTTACTTGGTGCAACTGTCGTACCTGTCACATCGGGTTCGCGTACGCTTAAAGACGCGATGAACGAAGCGATGCGTGATTGGGTGACCAATGTCGATACTACCTATTATATTATTGGCACCGTTGCTGGCCCGCATCCTTATCCGCTACTAGTGCGTGATTTCCAAGCGATTATCGGTAAAGAAGCACGTATTCAGCATTTAGAAAAAACCGGCAAATTGCCTGATGCATTGGTCGCTTGTGTCGGCGGTGGCTCGAACGCTATTGGCTTATTCTTTGATTTCTTAAATGATACTGAGGTCAAAATGTATGGCGTTGAAGCAACCGGTGACGGCATTGAAACAGGTCGCCATTCAGCGCCATTAGCCGCTGGTCGTATCGGTGTCTTACACGGCAACCGTACCTATCTAATGGCAGACGATGAAGGTCAAATCCAAGAAACCCATTCTATTTCAGCTGGTCTTGATTACCCTGGTGTCGGTCCTGAGCACAGCTTCTTAAAAGATATGAAACGTGTCGAATATGTTGGCTGTACCGATAAAGAGTCATTAGAAGGTTTTCATGAAGTGACGCGTAAAGAGGGCATCATCCCTGCACTCGAATCTGCTCATGCCGTTGCTTATGCATTGAAGCTGGCTAAGACAATGACCCCAGATCAGACCATTATCGTTAATATGTCAGGTCGCGGCGATAAAGACTTACATTCGGTGATGAAGGCAGAAGGGATTGAGTTGTAAATTACTACGATTTTAGAGTTCCTATCATTCGAATCTACTTTAGTTCCATTATTAACTTGAGAGTTATCTAATATTGAGGGTACGGTGAGTCATAATTTATTTGAGCTAGATAGTTTTCCAGATAAGCTAACACTTAGCCTGCCCTTGAGCATTAATACGCTACTGCCTAAGAAAGAACTAAAGTTTTTTCAAAGTGAAAAGTTTGTTGATAGTATGCAACTAGCTTTGCTCTCGGTAGTGATCGGCTTTCTTTTGTATCTAGCAGAGAGGTTCTTAGGTAGTAATGATCTATTAAAGGTTAAGTCCATTTTTGTTATATGTAGTATGTTCATGTTATGGCACATATTTTCTCATTACTTAGCATTTCGTAAAGAAAAAGGCCAAAACTTACCTAGTAAATATATGGCAAAAAATATTGATTGGCATTTAGAATCTATCCTGTCTATTACCTCTGATGAATTAAGAGTCCTCTCAAATAGTCACCGTAAAGAGAGAGTGATTTGTTTTGATAATATAGATGAAATTGTTTATAACATTGAAAAAGATGATAGTGGTATTTCAGTACTCTACAAGCCTAATACCAGTGAAAGGTTCGAGGATAATATTATTCCTGACTCACTTGATGGGGATGGGTTATCAGAATTTATACTATTAAAGTCAACGCTTGGAAGTTATGTTTTAAACGATAATTCAGACAATCATTATCAGATTCATAGAATACAAGTAGCGTTGTTATTAACTCATATACTCTATAACCGTACCGAACAGTTAGATATCGACTGGCAAGGTTATTAGTAGAGAGAATATGTGTGTTACGCGACTCAATAATAAAAGATTAACTGTAAATTAAATTAAGAGACCACTATGACCCGTATTGAAAGCACTTTTGAAACGCTAAAAGCACAAAATAAAAAAGCCCTGATTCCTTATGTCATGGCAGGCGATCCTAACCCTAGTAACTTCGTTGGTTTGCTGCATGATTTAGTCAAGCACGGCGCAGATATGATAGAAGTTGGCTTACCGTTTTCTGACCCAATGGCAGACGGTCCAGTCGTTGCCTTGGCGGGAGAGCGTGCGTTAGCAGCGGGCACTAGTACGCGTGATGCACTAAAGATGGTCGCAGAGTTCCGTCAGCAAGACAGCCAAACGCCCATTATTTTGATGGGTTATCTCAATCCCGTTGAGATTATCGGCTATGATAACTTTGTTGCTTTATGCGAGCAGTCGGGCGTCGATGGGATTTTGATGGTTGATTTACCACCAGCCGAAGCCGGTAGCTTTACCCAGCATTTGACTGACCATGCGATGAATGAGATTTTCTTGCTGTCACCAACCACTTTGCCTGAGCGCCGTGAGCAAGTATTGACCCATTGTGGTGGTTATATTTATTATGTGTCTTTAAAAGGTGTAACCGGTTCAGCAACGTTGGATACCGACGATGTCGCGACCCAAGTACAAGCCATTAAAGCAGAGACAGATTTGCCAGTATGTGTCGGCTTTGGCATTCGTGATGCGGCATCAGCCAAAGCGATTGGTGCCCATGCCGATGGTATTATTGTCGGTAGTGCCTTGGTACAAAACTTTGCTGATATCAATGCCAATGATGCCACTGCGGTTGCTAATGCGCAGCAAAAAATTATGGCTAAAATGGACGAGTTACGCGGCGCACTTGATAGTTTATAGTCGCCCGCCCAAATAAATCGGCAAGTTATCGTCACAATATTTAGTACCGTATTTATAACAATGTTTATAAAGACAGAGGCAAATGACTTTGCTAAAGTTAGTTTACGTGTGTAAACTAACATCACATATAAATTGTTACAGTTACGCATAACCGCTCTTTATAACTGATGATGTTATAAGGGTATGTGACTTTTAAATTGATTTTTATAAACGGACTTCTTAGGGACAGGTAACTAAGCCAACTTGTCGATAAGCCTTAGATAATGGCGAATAATATGACTGATACGATAACAAAACCAGATACGAATAACGATGGTGCTACGAGCGCTCAGCAAAGTGGCAATACGGCTGGGCAGTCGTGGTTTAATCGCCCGATACCGGGTATTAAACAGCAGTTGACGGCACCTCTGACGGCAGTAGAAACCGAGCCGTCAACGAAATGTAGCAACTGTCATTCGATGATTACCAATACCGCGCTGATTTTTAACTGCTATGTTTGCCCACATTGTGACCATCATTTACCGATGAGCGCTCGTGAGCGTTTGAACTGGTTGCTTGAGCAAGTAGATGGCGAGCTTGGGCAAGAGTTTGTTGCCAAAGACCCGTTAAAATTTGTGGACAGTAAGCCGTATCCACAGCGTATGACAGAAGCCCAAGAGAAAACAGGTGAGTCTGAGGCGCTGATTGTGATGTATGGTAAATTGCGCAATCTTGATGTGGTGGCTTGTGCCTTTGACTTCCGCTTTATGGGTGGCTCTATGGGGTCGGTGGTTGGCGACCGTTTTGTCCAAGCTGCTGAAAAAGCGCTGGAAGATAAAGTACCTTTGGTATGCTTTGCAGCCTCTGGCGGTGCGCGTATGCAAGAAGGCTTATTGTCATTGATGCAAATGGCAAGAACTGGCGCGGCGATTGAACGTTTAAGAATCGCGGGTATACCCTATATCGTGGTGCTGACCAATCCTGTATATGGCGGTGTCACCGCATCGCTTGCCATGCTCGGTGATATTCATTTAGCAGAGCCAAAAGCGATGATTGGCTTTGCTGGCAAGCGGGTGATTGAACAAACGGTGCGTGAGACGTTAGAAGAACCATTCCAGCGTGCTGAGTTCTTATTAGAACATGGCGTGGTTGATGAAGTGGTACACCGTCATCAGCTAATCGATACTATTTATCGTTTGTTAGCAAAACTATGCCATGTACCTAATGTCGATGCTTAAAATTGGTAATTGAGAGATGTAATCAAAGATTAATCGGTCTCTTATTAGCTATATAACGCTTTAACAGCGTGCTAATATCTACCAATTATGCAAAACTAACGAATAGCATTTATCGTCAATCACGGTAAATGCTATTTTTGGGTGTAATGGACATTATTCATGCTGTCATAGGGTCTAACGCTATATACTGTCTAT
>NZ_RRYW01000108.1 GCF_014861365.1 Psychrobacter sp. FME6 | reverse complement strand
CCTAGGCTTAGATGTGTATAGTTCATGGTTGCAATCTCACTTTGGTCGGTGGATAAAGACTTTGATGCTAGCGCATCTAGGTCTTTTTTTCACCTCGCATTTGGTATTGCACTTCATGTGTTAATCTAAGTTTAAAATAAGTAAAATCTTGAATTCGTCAACTTTTGAGCGTTTATAAAATGCAAAACGCTGGGCTAAAGCCGCAGCCTACGAGATACACACTAAAGCGGGCGTAGGCTGGGCATTTTGCCCAGCGCCAAACTATGCAATATCATAATGCTGGGCTAAAGCTACAGCCTACCTGCTACCTATCATATCGAATGTTGACACCTTTATTATTCACATCGGTTCCCCAATCATCGGGATACACGCCTTTTTTAATCAATTTATGCAATGTAGAGTATTGCCAATCTTGAGGGTTGGCGACGTAGCCATGTTTGACAGGATTATAGTGAATATAATCCATATGTTGCCGATAATCAGCCTCATCACGGATACGATGTTCCCAAAATCGTCGTTGCCAAATACCTCGCTCTCTTTTTGCTTGTCGTGAGGAGGTGATAATTTCAGTTTTATTGAATTGTCTAGAGAATTGGCTTTTGATACTCGCCACTATGACAGCGTAATCATCAGAGTCTGGCGGTAAAGTAATGAGCATATGCACATGATCGGGAAGCACAACCATTGCGTCTAAATCAAAGTGATGATGTTGAATTGTTTTAGCATAGGCGTCACGAAATTTATCAATATGGGTCAAGAGTAATTGAGAGTGTCGATTGGCTAAATTAAAGGTTAAGAAATAGCAGCCACCTTTAGTTTTATCACGAATGTAGTTGCTCATAGTGGGTTCAGTGTGTAGGCGAGGTTATAGATGTAGGTAGGCTGGGCATTTTGCCCAGCTAAGTGATATAAATTTGACAAAGTGATGGATCAAAACCGTAGCCTACCAATTAACTAGCTAAAGTTTATAGCGTTAAAAATGCTGGGCTAAAGCCGCAGCCTACGAGATATGCATTAGATTAAAATTTAGATAAACAAAAAGGCTGGGCTAAAAGCCACAGCCTATATCAGAGAATTACTAAATAATATCAGTTAAAACAGTATAAGTTTTGCTTACTTCTCTAAATACTGAATCTTACCTTCCACACCATCCCACTTCTCAGCTTCTGGCAACTGACCTTTCATTTCAGTAATGTTTGGCCATTTTTGCGCCAGTTCTTCATTGAGTTGGGTAAATTGCTCTTGGCCTTTGGGTACTTCATCTTCTGAGAAGATGGCATTGGCGGGACATTCAGGCTCGCATAGCGCGCAGTCGATGCACTCATCAGGGTCGATGACTAGGAAGTTTGGCCCTTCATAAAAGCAGTCCACAGGGCAGACTTCCACACAGTCAGTGTATTTGCAACGGATGCAGTTATCTGTAACGACGAAGGTCATAGTGCTGTCTACCTGTTATTGGCTTAAGGCTAAATAGAATAGTTTGGAATAAGGCGTATTTTAACGCTTTTAGGGCGATTTGACAAACCCCTTTACTGACTAATGATTTTCTTCAGATGATACAATAAATCGTGCGCCTGTTTGGGCGTTAGGCTATTGGGATCAATTGCACCCAGCTCATCTTGCAAGCTAAACAATTGATTTTGCTGTGGAATATCCATCGTGCTTTGATTTTTCTCAACCTTCATAACCTGTGCTTTTGTTGTCTTGTTAGCAGGAGCGTGCGAGCTTTTATCTGTTACTGACTTAGCTAAGTCATTTTTGTCATCAAGGTTATCAATAATAACTTTGTCGTTATCCGCTTTAAGGTTGTCAGCCTTTAAGTTATCTATGCTTAAGTTATCTATGCTTAAGTTGTCTACCTTTAAGTTATCTAATAAATAACGCTTGGCATCATTAAGCACCTGCGTTGGGATACCCGCCATTTTCGCCACATGTAATCCAAAGCTGGAGCTTGCTGCGCCGTCCTTGATTTGATGCAGTAGTAGAAGCTGACCATCGATTTCACTGGCAGCGACATGGACATTACGAATATTGGCGTGGCTTTGGTCTTTATTATTTGCCAATTGCGTTAGCTCAAAATAATGGGTGGCAAATAACGTCAGGCAGCCAATCTCTAGTAGCCTGTTGACGCAAGCGTGGGCGATTGCCAGACCATCAGTGGTCGCCGTACCGCGTCCGACTTCATCCATCAACACCAGTGATTTATTGGTCGCTTGATTGAGAATATTGGCGGTTTCTATCATTTCAACCATAAACGTCGATTTACCACCTGCTAAGTCATCGGCCGAGCCAATACGGGTAAAGATGCGGTCGATATCACCAATATAAGCACTAGCTGCTGGGACAAAGCTGCCGCAATGAGCAAGTAGGACAATCAACGCCGTTTGGCGCATATAGGTCGATTTACCGCCCATATTAGGGCCAGTAATCATTAATAATCGCTCAGGATGCTCGTCTTTACTGTCATTGCTGCCAAGCTGACAATCATTGGCGACAAAATGGCTCGTAGGCTGAGTATTGTTGCTCTGATTAAAGCTATTAATGCTATTAATGGTGTTTTGGATGTTAGCTGGATTTAGCGCCGCTTCGACCACCACATGACGACCTTGTTTAATATCGATACTGGTTTGACTGTTATTGTTTATATGGTTGTTTGTATTGTTGTTTGCGCTATTGGTTAAACCGTCATTTTCTAAGCCATGACTCATGACTGGACGCTGCCAGTTATAAACTGTCGCAAGCTGTGCCCAATTACTTAGCACATCTATTTGGGCAATCGCCGCGCTTAGCTGTTGTAGCTCGGCTAAATGGCTGTTTAAGATAGTTAATAGTTCATTGTACAGCTGCTTTTCACGAGTCAATGCTAATGTCTGCGCGCTTAGATATTCGGTCTCGACTTCTTTTAGCTCATCAGTGATAAAGCGCTCGCTGCTCTTTAGCGTTTGCCGCCTGATAAAGTGCGCAGGGGCGTTCTTTGCTTGCATCTTAGGCAGCTCAAAATAAAAGCCACTGACCTTATTAAAGCCCACTTTTAGGCTAGGTAATTGGTTATCTTGACGAGCACGCTCTAGCATCTCATCTAATGTCGCTTGGATATTGTCATGGAGATGGGTCAGCCGATCAAATTCTTCATCGAAGCCCGCGGCTAGCATACCGCCATCGCGGATATGGGCAGGTGGCTCTACAACAATGGCACGCTCAATCAACTCGGCGACGGACTGTACCGCAGGTAGTTGTTCGGGCAATTGCTGCATCAGCATGGGCAACAGGCCAGACTGGTCGTGGCTAATACCTGAATCCGTCAGTAAAGTCGTGAGCTGTGCACTACTGGCAATGCCATCGGCAAGTTTGCGTAAGTCGCGCGGCTTGGCGCTCATCAGCCCGATACGGCTACTGATGCGCTCAATATCACCGATAGCGTTTAGGGTTTCGCGTAAACTGGTAACTAATGGGCTGTTTCCTAAATTTTGGTTGGCTTGTTCAGTTTGATTGTCTTGATTTAAAAGACAGGTTATCGCCTCCAAACGCATATTGATACGCGCATGCTGACGCAGCGGGCGCTTCATTTGCTGCACCAGTAAGCGTCGCCCCATTGGCGTCTGACAATGATTGAGCACAGATATTAAGGACGTACCGTTGCTGCTGACGGGGGTAAATAGCTCAAGGTTTTGCTGGCTATTGGCATCGATAATCAAATAATCGTCGCTATATTCGACGATGAGCTGGTTAAGCTGCGGCACATGACGCTGCTGGGTTTGCCGTGCATAATGTATCAGCGCCGCACAGCTAGATTGAGCCAGTGGTGCATCGCTAATGCCTAGACCATCGAGACGCTGTACTTCAAACTGTTGGCATAAAGTCGCGCTGGCATGGTCACGATGAAAGTCATTGGTCGCCACTTCGATAATAGGGCAGTCGAGATGTTGGCGTAACCACAACAGCCATTCTTCACCAGCTTGTTCACCCAGTGCTTCGCTAATGATACATTCACTCGGGGCAAAGCGCGCCAATACCGTCAGCATTTGAGTTCTCAGACTCTCGATATCATCGTTATGCGCTGTCAGACTTTGGGTTGTCAACGTGCCAGCAGCTAAGTCCATTTGACTGATGGCGGCTTGTAAAGGGTGTTTGCTGTTCGATTTAGGTGTTTCTATATCGATAGCGACGACAGTCGGGGTATGATTGGGCGCAATCAGCGCATCATCGGTAATCGTTCCAGCGGTCAAGGTTTTGACCACTTCACGGCGCATGATACTGCCAGCCGCTGATTTGCTTTTATTTTTCTTTTGTTTATCGCCCATCGTCGGCGCATTGGATGTTTTGTTTGTTGGGCTGTTACTAGCATTGTTAGTTGCAGATTCGTCAATTTGCTCACAAACCACCACCGTTTGCCCAGCAGCAATTAGCCGCGCCATATAGCTGTCGGCTGCATGAAACGGAACGCCTGCCATGGCAATGGTGTTACCGGCTTTATCCGTACCACGGCGGGTTAGGGTAATGTCCAATATTTGCGCCGCGCGCTTGGCATCATCAAAGAATAGCTCATAAAAATCACCCATCCGATATAGCAATAATGCTTGTGGATAGTTGGCTTTCATGGTCAGATATTGCACCATCATTGGCGTATGGTCTGCTAAATGATAGACGGCATCGCCTATGACCAATGGTGCAGATGACACTGGCACAGATTTTGAATTGTTTCTTGAATTGTTTTTTGATGTCATTTTCGAAGTGTTTTTTGACGTAGTTTTTAATGTATCATCAGTTTGAGCAGAGGGTTTGACAGACATGCAGTATCTCTTATATCGTTTTTATCTTTCTTAAATAAATTTGGCTAAATAGCGAGTTTCAGATATATATAGTTGGTTTACTTTAAAACTGATACGAGTGTTACTGATGCTAATTTTTCGCCGCCTCTGTCGGCGTAGGCACAGCAAGCAAGAAAAATTCATACCAGTCTCGCGTCATAATATAAGATATCTATTTTATTTGGTATCGACTATATAAGCACTATTTTAACACGTCCAGCTGCCTTTTTACGTCGGCAAATATCTGCTAACTGCCCTGGTATCCATCGCCGTCATAACCATATATAATAACGTCACACTTAATTGGGCGATATTTTATTGGACTGTCTTAAATTGGACAGTAACTAGCCAAACAATGAAAAAGCAACGGACGACGCGTTGGCTAATGCGCACTAATTATCGAATATTTCCATAGGTCAAAAAATTATGTTATCAAAAATTATAGGCAGTGTCGTTGGCACTAAAAATGACCGTGAACTCAAGCGTATGCGTAAAGTGGTCAGCAAAATCAACGCACAAGAGGCTGAAGTACAAGCCTTGTCTGATGAGCAATTACAACAAAAAACCGAAGAGTTTAAAGCAAGACATCAAAACGGTGAAAGCTTAGATGCGCTACTGCCAGAAGCGTTTGCCGTTTGCCGCGAAGCCTCGTTACGTGTCACTGGCATGCGCCACTATGATGTCCAGCTCATCGGTGGTATCACCCTACACGAAGGCAAAATCGCCGAGATGAAAACCGGTGAGGGTAAAACCTTGATGGGCACCTTGGCCATGTACCTGAACGGTATCAGTGGCAAGGGCGTGCATTTGGTGACGGTCAACGATTATTTGGCCGCGCGTGATGCTGAATTAAACCGTCCATTGTTTAGTTTTTTGGGTATGACGGTTGGGGTGATTTATTCGCAGCAGCCGCCACAAGAAAAAATCGACGCCTATCAAGCCGACATCACTTACGGTACCAATAACGAATATGGTTTTGATTACCTACGCGATAACATGGTGTTTAGCTTAGCTGAAAAAAAACAGCGTCCGCTAAACTTCTGTATCATCGATGAGATTGACTCTATCTTAATTGATGAAGCACGTACGCCATTGATTATCTCAGGTCAAGCCGAAGATTCGTCACGTATGTACGCCTTGATTAATACCATCATTCCCGTACTTATTCGCTCAAAAGACGAAGAAGCCAATAAGAATAACGAAGAAGAAGATTTTTGGATCGATGAAAAGAACCGTCAAATCGAGATTAGCGAAAAAGGCTATGAGAAAATTGAGCGCTTTTTAATCGAAGTCGGCGAGCTGGGCGAAAGTGAAAGCTTATATAGTCCAAGTCGTTTGCCGCTATTGGCGCACGTCCAAGCGGCTATTCGCGCCCACCATGTGTTTGTCAAAAACGTCCATTATATCGTCGATGAAGGTGAAGTAGTCATCGTTGATGAAAATACTGGTCGTACCATGCCCGGTCGCCGCTGGTCAGAAGGCCTGCATCAAGCGGTCGAAGCCAAAGAAAACGTCGAGATTCAAGCGGAAAACCAAACCCTTGCAACCACCACCTTCCAGAACTTCTTCCGTCTATATGAAAAGCTATCTGGTATGACGGGTACGGCGGATACCGAAGCAGCAGAATTTAAATCAACCTATGACTTAGACGTCATCGTTATTCCAACACACGAGCCGATTGCGCGTATCGATATGGATGACCAAATTTTCTTAACCAAGTTAGGTAAATACAAAGGCATCATCCGCGAGATTAAAGAAATACAGGACAAAGGCGCACCAGTACTGGTTGGTACGGCGACGATCGAAGCCAGTGAAGAGTTGTCTTATCTGCTCGATCAAGACGGCGTCAAGCATAACGTCCTAAACGCCAAGCAGCATGAGCGCGAAGCCGACATTATTGCCCAGGCAGGTAGCCCAAAATCTGTCACCATCGCCACCAACATGGCAGGTCGTGGTACCGATATTATCCTTGGTGGTAACTGGCAGTCATTTATCGAAGACATCGATGCAGTCAGCCCCGATGAAATGGCACGCTTAAAAGCCCAATGGCAAGTCAAGCATGATCAAGTCGTTGCCGCTGGTGGTCTACATATTATTGGTTCTGAGCGTCATGAGTCACGCCGTATTGATAATCAGCTACGTGGTCGTGCTGGTCGTCAGGGTGACCCTGGTATGTCACGCTTCTTTTTATCGCTCGAAGATGACTTGATGCGTATTTTCGCCGGTGATCGCGTGGTCAATATGATGCGCGCCATGGGCCTAAAAGAAGACGAAGCCATCGAGCATAAAATGGTTTCTAAATCGATTGAAAACGCCCAAGGTAAAGTCGAAAGCCGCGATTTTGATGCGCGTAAAAATCTATTGAAATATGATGATGTGGCCAATGAGCAACGTAAAGTTATCTACGGTCAGCGCGATGATTTATTGGCAGAGATGGATTTGTTAGAGGCCATCGAAGTGATGCATCATGAAGTTTATAATGCCATGATTAGCCAGTTTATCCCGCCAGGTTCTATCGATGACCAATGGAATGTCGATGGTCTTGAGGATGAACTGGAAGACGAGTTTAAAATATCGATGCCAATTAACGACTGGCTCGATGAAGATCGCCGCTTGGATGAAGAAGGGCTGCGTGCCAAAATTATCCAAACCGCGCTCGATCATTATCATGGTCGCCGCGAGCAGATGGGCGAAAAAGATGCCGCTCAGCTTGAGCGTCACTTTATGCTGCAGAGTCTAGATAAACATTGGAAAGAGCATTTAACCCAAATGGATCAGCTGCGTAAAGGCATTCATCTGCGTGGTTATGCCCAAAAAAACCCTGAGCAAGAATATAAGCGTGAGTCGTTTGAGCTATTCCAAATGATGCTAGGGGCAATTAAATCTGAGACGGTACAGGATTTATCACGTGTGCATATCCCGACCAAAGAAGAGCTGGAGGCATTGGAAGAGCAGCAGCGTGAGAATGCGGCGCAGATGCAAATGCAGTTTGAGCACAATGACGTTGATAATATGGATAGTAGTGCAGCAGAACAAGCGCAAAATCGCAATGTAGCGGGTAGTGCGGCGGCAGCAGGTGCTATGGCAGGCGGTGCTAGTGCTAGTGCTAATGCTGGCAACAATGCCAATGAGCCAAACCCATACGCGGGTATGAACATCAGTCGTAACGCACCTTGCCCTTGTGGTTCAGGTCTTAAGTACAAGCAATGTCATGGCAAAATATAGTTATACCAAACCCAAAAAGTACGATTAGCTGTGTCAAACTCGTTTAGTCTACAAGGCGTAGTACTTTCACTCCTGTTCCTTAGCTGAATTCTATACAGCCCCTAATAAAAAGTCTCTGTCTATAATAGATAGGGGCTTTTTTTATATGCTGGGTGTTTTATATACCTTAGATTAACACATGAAGTGCAATACCAAATGCGAGGTGAAAAAAAGACCTAGATGCGCTAGCATCAAAGTCTTTATCCACCGACCAAAGTGAGATTGCAACCATGAACTATACACATCTAAGCCTAGGTGAACGAT
>NZ_RRYW01000107.1 GCF_014861365.1 Psychrobacter sp. FME6 | reverse complement strand
CTATAACACCATTATTCTATCATTAAATTAATCAACACATTATTAAAACACAGCCTTACTTAATTAGCCAGCTTAGTGAAATATCCGAAGAAAGGGATTATAGTCGTAAACTTATTAATGCTTTGATTATAAAAAACCTTGAAAAATTCAGTATAAAGACCACTGAGTTTAAAGGTAAAGAGCTATTTAACTGGGGGGATAAAGATGTTCTAGGGACAGCACTTAATATAGTATTCTCAGATACTGATCCAGATGACTTGATATTTAAGCATATTAATAAGCTGAATTATCAGCATTACTTACAAACCTCTCAAAAAATAATTGATCTTAAGAAAGAGATTGTCAGTGCTCGTAAAAATTTTATTAAAGCTATCAGTAGCGAGGATTTTAAATATATTTTAGAGAATGACTTTGATATTGAGCTTACTCATGATGATGAAACGGCTAAAGATTTTGAGGCAATGATTGCTTCTTGTATTGCAGGCTGTGGTATTGATGATAGTAATATTGGTATCCCGCAAAGCATGCTCGATGCTTTTGATTCTACCGCACCTAAAAGTGATGTGGCTACTGAAGAGGAGTTTAAACAAGCATTGCTGCCTCAGTTGAGTAGTGGTATAGATATAAACCAGAACTGGCTACTCAAAGCACTTGGTGGACTTAATAAAGAGTTCGTTGAAGTACTTCATGATTTTAAACAAGATAGAGCCTCTGAAGCGACAGGTGCAGGCATTGGCTATATCAGCGAAAAAATAAGCGTCACTTGGCTGAATAAAATCACAGTAGATAATAAACGTAGTGCCCTTGAAAACAAGAACAAATTAATAAAAACTTTAAGCCAAAACTTATTGAAGCTTAGTTTTTACGATCCAAAAGCTTTTCGGGCTTTGTATAAGACACTTGAACTGAGTATCTATGGTCATTCAGGATTAGTAGTCGTTCCTAGGAAGATTACGGCCAAAGCTGATACTGCAGTTGCCTTTGCAAATTTTGCCTTAGACGCAGTGTTTCCAAAATCATTCGTTAATAGAATTAATGAAAGAGCCAGACAAGCTAAAAGAGGTGTTACGAGTATCGTGGAAACCGTCACTGATACCAATATTGTACGTACTCCAGAGATTGATAATCTACAGCAGGCCGAAACTAAAGTTTTGTATTACTTTGATGAAGCTTATTCAACAGGTAAAGGCATGGATGCCTTAAGCCAGCTAAATGACGGTCAACGACCCATTAACCTTGATAAGCTAGATGCTAAAGCATTGGCAGCTGAAGCCGTTCAATGGCACAATAGCGTCCAAAAATTAGCGAATGGAGGTATGGGTGTCGTGTCTGGTTTTATCGCATATTTTCAGTTACATGCCGTGATTGCCAGTATGCCAGCCATTGCCAGATTGAAATATGCAGGCGACCCACTACGGCTCACGGAGGCGCAATTGGGCACAGTCAGCTCAGGGCTTGCACTGGTGACGGCTAGTATGGATGTGACCGCTTCAGGAGCTAGCGTACTAGGTAAGACTAGCTTTGCAAACAAGCTGGTCTACCGTGCAGGGTGGCTAGGAATGGTTGGCGCGACGTTTGAGGTGGGGAGCTTAGCGATTTATGGCTATCGTAAGTTTAATGATGGAAATAAGCTTTCTTTTGGTATGACTTTTGGTGCAGGTGTATCAATAACTGCTTCAGCAGTAGCGGGCTTGATTTATGGTTATGGCGTGGCCAACGCTGCAACTGGTGGCGCGGCAGCTGTCCCTGGTGCGGCACTACTTGGTGTTATGATGATAGGCATGACACTAAGCTATACTTTTCAGCGCCTAGCCTATAAGTTCGATGATAAAAACAATACCTTAATAGAATATTGGCTAGACAACAGTGTGTTTGGTCATAAAGCCATGCGAACACAAGACTATTATCTGATAAATCCATTCCAAGAAAAGCCTGCCTTTAACAGCTTAGCAGATGACATTAGTGGCTTTATCACTGCGTGCACCTTATTCTTAGCCAATAATCGTTTGCAAACCTTTCAAGGTAGAATGCCTGTAGAGCACACGATTAACTCAAACAGTGAGATCAGGCTACCGCCAGTGTTTGGCAGTGTGCACGAGCATCTGACCTTATTTGAAAGTAATGTTCATATTGGCAATTGGGACAAAGCAAGCCAGTTGACGATAGAAGTCATCGCTGACAAAAATGGCAGAGAACAAAACCTATATAAAGCGATATTCTATAACTCTACTAGCGATGAACCGGTTGCTAGTAATATTACGTCATTAGCTATTGAGCAGTTAATGCCTGTAGTGACAAAAGGGGAGGCAGACGATCAGTTTGTTATTAGAACGCAGTTATTAAAGTTTGAACCGCATAGTATCAATAACGCAAAAGTGATTGTGACTTATACGCCTGATAGTAGCCGAAACCCGCCGTTTCCTTTAAAAGACGTTGGCTATTTAGACAATAATAAATACTAAAAAATCTGATGAAACAATACATTTGAGTTGAATGCTACTATGATCTTACCAATTCCTCCTATACCTCCTGTCGGTAAAATAATCAGTCGCCCTTATGAGGGAGGTATTCCTAATTTTAAAGAAAAAAATGTCAGTATTAATAGATTAAGTTCACTTATTCATGAAGTGAATCCAGACTATCTGCTATTTCATTCCAGTATTAACTCTATTCAAAATGTATGGTTTTTAGCATCGTATTGTGGTATATGGTTGTTTGGTCAAAGCTTTTTTATTTTCATAGTAGCATCATTTAAATATTTTATAATTGATGAATTTGAGTTGATATCTTTATTTCCGATTGGAATGCTTATTCTCTTCTTGACTGTAATTGGCTTTGCTCCGTTCCTAACTTTAAAACAACTTAAAGCTAAAAAATCTCGATACCACAAAATCTTACTACTAAAAAATACCCAGCAGATTGCTTACTACGAACATAACCGCAAACAAGCCCCTATTTTTCATCTGATTAATTATAAAGATATCACAGCCTCCGTAAGACGTAATGAAGGTTTAGTCTATGAAGTACTGAATCTGCACGTTATCGATAAATCAACAGGAGAGCCAAGCTTATCTATTAACTTTGAAGACATGCAACTCAACCCTTATGACCAGTGGACGTTTATCCGTACCTATATGGAACGTTCAGCAGACGAGCTGCCGCTTGACCCACGATATGCTCATGCTTGTCCAACAGATGTTAGCAGCTCATTATTGGCTTGTGCTGATATCGCTCAAGAGAAGAAAAACAAAGGTTTGACTGGTCTACGGCACGAGGTGACTTTTATGGGTTGGTTGCGCGCTTGTACCGTTAGCTACTTAGACCTTGCTGAAGGCAATATCTATCAATCCAGTGCCAATCCTGCTTTGCATCCTGAAGTGCAGCGTCGGCTTATATGGGATGGTCAAAATAATCCGTATAATATCTTGCCTGTCACACCTGAGCGGCAAGCCGCTTTTGCTAATCAAAATCAAACGGTTAAGCGGAAATGGTATTCAGGAATTGCTATTAATGCAACGTGGTTTATTGGCTCAATACTGTATGTAATGCTGGTGATTGCTTAGATGAAAAATTATCAGCCAATGTCAATTAGATAGTACGAGAACCAATAAAAATGAATAATTACATCATACGACCGCAAGAGATTTACCTATTAGAGTGCTATAGTTCACCCGCCTACTTTAAAGAGATGCGTGATGCTTTTGCTCATATGCTAGAAGCTGCTGAATACGCATTAGAGCTATTTGTCAATGATTTACCTTTTGATTACCGCACGCGTCCTATCAATAGACAACCTGATATCGTCTGGGGCGAACGGGTATTGCCAAACCTGCGTGATACTTTAGACAGCCTGGATATCGGTTATCAAGAGCTGTTAAAAGGAGACTTAGCAGCAATAAGATATGGCGGTAATGTTGAGAGTGCCTTTCGGGCTATCAATATGGACTACGATATCAACTGGATGCCAGAGCAGCAACAGCTGGATTATTATAAATGGGAGAGAGAGGCAAGCTTACGCGCTTTTAACTTGGAAATAACCAGTTACTTTGGCTGGTGTCTTTATGATTTAATAGAAAATTACAGCATTGAGTCAAGAGGACCGTTCAACCCACCTGAATCATGGCCTATCTATAGTCTCAACCAACAATATAGCGTTAAGGTAGATGAAGTTGTTCCTGTCGCTGGCATTTATGTACCAAACCGAGCAGATGCCAGTGCTCAAGTGCTATTAGATGGCATGTTAGCAAATGAAGCTAATGTCGGTTATGATCCTGATACGACACACGCTGTCGGTAGAGCTCCTGTTACTTGGATGCTAGTTGAGCGTATCGCGGATAGTGGTGGTGGCAGTAGCGCAATACCGGAATTTTCACGTTGTGAGGCAGATAAGCCCTGTCCGCAGACGGGTCTTTGGTGGTCGCCTGCGAGTCAGAAACTGCAGCACTTTCAAGCAGATGACATCATGCCAGACATGACTATAGAGATATGGGAAACTATTTGGTATTTCAATGAAACCCATCCGCTGAATATTCAACCTACCACGAGTTATATAAAAAGGAAAAGAGCAAGGCGACCCAAAGTTTACCAACGACACAATGAAAATGCGTATCTAAATAGCTCTGTTAAATATGCGTTTTTTACTATTGTCATAATAAACATATCAATTTTTCTTTTTGTTGAACAAACCTGTGGAGCAATTATTTACGAGCAGTTATTAAAGGCTATCTTTATGCAGGCGTTGTGTTTGTTTATGCTCACGGATTCCAAATTATTACTTGCGCTGGCTAGTATCGTTAATAGGCCGCTTGTGTTTGCTGGTATTGCCAATAGACCGTTAGCTACTATGAAAGTGGCTGCTTTTTTTGTCATGTTAAGCTCTTTCTATCTGTTTTTTATTGCGACACAAGGGCTGGTTTTTCAGAATGGAATGACAGGATGTGGCTAATTTTTGGGTATATAAAATTGATATAGCCTATACGTGAGAAGGGCATCTAACAGTAAAGCTGGCAGGTTAATAGCAGATTGTCTTAGGTAAGCCTAAAGAGAAAAGTTGGTTCAATAAGAGAAGTTATATAATAAGAAAAAGGCTTCCAATTGCTTGGAAGCCTTTTAATATAATGGTACCCGGAGCCGGACTTGAACCGGCACGATCTTTCGATCGAGGGATTTTAAATCCCTTGTGTCTACCAATTTCACCACCCGGGCAAAACTTGTTTTATCTTTAACGTATACTAGCTGATAGACCATCTAGCTACTAGATAAGTGCTCGCTATTATAAGCATTTTCATTAATAAAGCAAGCTAAAATTAATGTATTGTTTATAAAATATTTGAGCTAAATAATTGGAGGCTGGAGTCGGAATCGAACCGACGATCAAGGAGTTGCAGTCCAGTGCATTACCACTTTGCTATCCAGCCAATCAAGGTGGACTATATTAGCAAAAATATTTTAAATTACAAGTCATTTTTTCATTATAAGCCGGTTATTTACTAGCTTGTATCAATTTAACTGTCATTTATTAATATTTAAACCGTTAATAGCCTTATTGATTCATCGCTAAGCGTTTGCCGAGCGATGAATATTCAAGATAACACCAGAAATATTTTATCAAACAATATCCTGATTGTTGCGTCTGGCTTTTTTGATATCTCGATAAGTTGCGGTACAGATTAATATCAGTACCCCAAGCGTAATCGCTGGCCAAATTAAAATATATAAGCCATATATAAACACGTTGTCCATGATATCTCCTTATCGTATTTATGAGCAGTTAACGGTCAGCCAATGACTACTCATGTACTGACCACTGACCAACCGTTATTTAACAACACTGCTGTGGTTTAATTTTTGGGCGTCTGTACGGCCTCACTTTTTTTATCGTAACTGCCCACGCGCTGCTTGATAAGATCAAAGTCGAAATGCTCATTACCCATCAGACTGACAATCACGCAGACAATAGTACTGGCACCGTAGGCGGTCAGTGAAGCGAGTAAGACCATATATTGACGTAGGAAGCCAGTTGCGAAGATTAACATCAGCACGAGCGTGATAGCCGCGGCTCCCATACCGAGTTTACGGCCCAAGAACCCAAAGACCATAAGACCAATAACCACTGCTGCACCAACACTGGCTAATATCTCAAAGAATAAAGCGACAAAGCCCGTAATAGGTATCAGCTCAAAACGAGCAACACAGAACAATAACAGCCCTACAATAACGGCTGAAGTAAAGGCGGTATTGGTCACGCGATTCCAGAACACACTGGCAATTACAGGGAATACAATCGCGCCCCATAATGCACCAACGAAGACCAGCATCACCAAAATATCAAGCTTAAAGCTGGCAAAAATCAACCCAGCGGCAGTGGCAATAATCATCGTACCACGGCCAACGAGCATCATAGTTTTTGGCTTGACACGACCTTTAGCGATATTTTTACCGTAGACATCGGCCATCATAATGGTCGATAGGGCTGATAAATCTGAATCAGCTGTCGATGATAGTGAGCCAATCACTAAGATAAAGAATAGTGCGATAAATACGGGATGCAGATAGGCACTGACCATCTGTGGAATCAGGTTATTCATATTGCCATCGAGTGGTTCAATACCAATAGTTAAGGCCATCAATCCAATCATACCAAGGCCGATAACGATACCAGCATAGCCGACAGTGGCAGTGACAAAGGTCGCTTTAATTTTGGTTTTATCAATGGCAAATAAGCGCTGAGTAATGGTTTGGTTACCGATAGCATAAGCCAATACTGCGACAAAATAGGGCGCGCCTTGTTGGAAAAACGCCTCAGATGAAAAGAAATCCTGCTGTTCTAAGGTCAGGTTAGACAAGCCACTGACCATGACTGAAGGACCACCCATAGAGAATAATACGGCTGGAATAATGACCACACCAATCGCCATTAACGCGACCAATTGGGCAAAATCAGTAAACACAGAGGCTCGAAAACCTGAGGTCAAAGTATAACTCAGCACACCGATACCGGCGATCATCACACCCGTTTGAAACGATAAGGGTGACAAGACTGACACCAACGCCCCAGCCGCGGTGAAGTTGACCATCAAGCTAATTAAGCTGCCCATAATGTTAGATATGGCTAAAATTAATTGGCTTGATGAACCATGGCGCGCATGGATTAGCTCCCCTAATGTGTGGCCATTTGGGGCTAATTCACGAAAGCGCATACCGAATGGGTAGATGAATAAAATCATCAACGCACCCCAAAACCCATAATGTATCGGGCCTGACACACCGTATTTATAGCCAGAAGTAGCAGCGGCATAAAATGAAGCTGCCCAAATCCAAGTGGCGGTCATACTGGCGGCGCCCATACCGAAACCGACACCGTGACCTGCGACCATAAATCCAGAGGTTGTTTCTTTGTCCTTTCTAATTAATAAAGAGAGTAGATAAGTACCGCCATAAAATGCCAATAATAATAAAATAATGGTGAGCGATGAAAATTGGAACAATGACTCCGTTTTCAAATTCATACCTCGCAATTGTTTTAAATGAATAAAATTCAGTGAAATTTAATTAACCCAAACTATTAGGAATACGTTATAGCCTATAAAATCCCCATATTGAGCTAATGCGCGTCGTACTATAAATAGCAAATATATCAACTGTATTAATGGTCAAGGTCTTCAGTTTATGGAATAACCATGATGCCATTAGGTATGCTACACAGTTGTAGTCGAGTGCTATGGTTGTCCATCTTACGAACAGCCATAATAATATTGCGGATAAGCACCAAACCATGGTTGATGGTATGGGCTAGATTTAGATAGCTCTATCAGCAGTAATAAGCCGATAGTCATAGCGGTGTTTATCGCATTGTGTAGTTGATGCGTAATCCGAAGTCGGCATTACCTATATTCGCAATAATCGATTCGAGACGGCCCAAGTAATCAGCCCAATGAACGAATTATTGATAAATAAAACTACAACTATGTTAACTACAGGTAACATGTTCGTGCGCTAAGGGTAACCTATTATGTAAATAACCTCAAATGTATAGTCAACCTACTATAAAAGAGAGGCGTCCAAAATTGCGTTCTATTGGTATAATATAAGGTAGGTTAGCGTGACGGTCATGAACTGAGGTTACAGCTATTAGGCATTAAAATGCTTAGACTGAGGAGTCAAACAAATGGGTGTAATGGATTTAGAGAGGGGAAGTCGTATAGTTGATTCACTTTAGAGTGCCACTGGAGTAAAATTTTCGCAACTTCTGTCACGCTTGAGAGCAGCAAGTAAGAAAGATTTACCCCACTCTCAACTTGAAATAAGCAACTCAAACTGAAGAGGCGGGTTACCAAGTTTTTTGTTGAGTACAAAGCATAGATTATGAGACAGAATCTTACGAATCAATCGATGAGACAAATGCCATAAATCTTTTGCTCGTACCCTTTGTA
>NZ_RRYW01000106.1 GCF_014861365.1 Psychrobacter sp. FME6 | reverse complement strand
GCTCAGTCACCTTAGTAGTCAAGCAGAATTTAGTATTATTTATGCCTTACATCCACCCCATAGAAGAACCTGGTTTTACGGCACTTTTTGATAAAACTCATTATTTTAAAAACAAGTTCGCTGACTACAAACTAAGCGATGCTGTCTTTTTGATACTGCTGGCGGTACGCTTTTGGTGATATACCGTATACCCGTTTAAATGCTTGGCTAAAGGTTGAGTCTGAGGCATAACCGACCAGCTCACTGATACGGCTAATACTGTTTTGCTGCAAGCGCAGATAACGAGCGGCCAGACGCAAGCGATAATCAATAAGATAGGCCAATGGCGGCATACCAACCGTATCTTTGAAGCGCTGCGCAAAGCTCGACCGCGACATACCTGCCACTTCAGCGAGCTTATGAATCGTCCAGTTTTGGTCCGGTGCTGCATGCATCGCGGCCAGCGCTTTGGTCAAGAACGGATCTTTCATCGCCTTTAGCCAGTTTTCGGTCACGTCGGGTAAGCTTTCAATATAGACGCGCAAACATTCAATCATCATAATACTTGCCCAATGGTTGATGACCGCCGTTTTTCCCATGCGCTCACGCTCAGTTTCGAGAGTCAGTAGCTTAATCTCGACATCAATAACCTCAAACCTGCCATCAGACTCATCATTGATTTCAGGCAATATTGGCGGCAACACAGACAACAAAGGACGGATCATCTCTTTATCGTACTTGCATTCTATAAGAATCAAAGACGAATTAGAGTCACCATCACCGTGAAGATCAAGCGTATTTTCTTGACAATTCAGCAGTAGCTCATCCAATGGTTGGGCATCATCACCATGATAGTTCAGCGCATAGCTGGTGTGCTGATGCGCACTAGGGATCATAATAATATCGCCAGCATGGGTTTCGCGTAACCCATTGCCCACATCGATACAAAAACTACCGGACATCACCAAATAAAATAAAATCGTATCTTGTCTGGTGAGGGTATAAGACCAATTGCCGACCCCATTTAAACGATAGTATTTGGTTTCAAACAAATGCACGTTTTGTAGCAATACGCTCAGTGCGTCCATCAACCACTTCCTTAATAACCGATATCCAATAACCATCAATTCTAACAAAAATAAATAGAGTCAGTCCAAATTAAGTCGGGCACATTTTCAATATATAGTTAAAATACTTTAAAAATCGATTTTACTTTTCACTGACTATAGTCGAGCCACTATAAAATAAACACCCTGCTACTGGGATAAGTGTTGCGCAAGCTGTTAGGGCGTGCTGAAGATTTATAGATAGGTGCTCTTTATAAATAGCTACTTCTTATGAAAAAGAGACATTGCTTATGAATAGCTGGGAAGAATAATATCAAACAGACAGGCACAAAAAAATGCCAACAACGGCAAATATAATTACTATAAAAGGTTTTTTAACACAGAGGAGATGTTATATAAATGATAACAGGTAATGCAGAATAAAATATGGGGCGACTGATGGGACTCGAACCCACGACAACCGAGATCACAACCCGGGGCTCTACCAACTGAGCTACAACCGCCATAACTATTGCCAAGAATAGGCAAGATTTGCAGGCTAAATGGTGCGCCTGGCAGGATTCGAACCTGCGGCCACCTCCTTAGAAGGGAGATGCTCTATCCAACTGAGCTACAGGCGCTCTTAGAGGACTTTTACATAACTGGGATAACTTATAATATCGTCTGCTTATAATATCAGAAACTAAACCATTATACATAAAAAAAAGCCTGTAAGGCTCTTATAAAATAGATGGTCGGAGTGATAGGATTCGAACCTACGACCCTCTGGTCCCAAACCAGATGCGCTACCAAACTGCGCCACACTCCGAAATTTCTATTATCACGATAGTTTCGTTGATTAACTCGTTATTGGTAATACCGCTAACTTGTTAATGTTCCTCGCTATCGAGGTGCACATATTAAGGGGTAAAACCGATTGTGTCAACACCTATTTTTAATTAATTTCAAAAACTGCTAAATTATTTTAAAAATACTGTTTTCACATGGAAACAACTTCGACAAAAATTCTTGCCAGCGATGATCCCCAAATATCGATAGCGCCATTATACTACATTCGCTTCTGGAAGCAAGCCACCATTTATACTACCCGTTAGAACATCGAACGGTATCAGCCATAGCTGTGCAGGAGACGCGACTTTATCATCATGGCTACTGGCATAACTATTAGCATAGCTATTGGCGTTTTTATCCTGATAGATTTGTTGTTTCAACGCGACTGGCTGTCTTTCGTCACCGCGTACAGGATAAACCAGCCAAACCTGATCCGCTTGATAAGCCTGTGCATAGCTGATTAATTGATAAGCATCACTAGCACTAACATCAGATGCATGAGATAAGTGTTTCCATTTGATATCGATCACGTGGCTATAACGACCCGACTTTTCACTATCTAATTCTCTTTCCCCTGATTCTCTGATGTTTTCTGCTACTGTATTATCCTGATTTTGATAACTATGATCTTCAGTAGCGGCCGCTTGATAGATCAGTAAATCAGGACGGATGGACAAGCAGGCCTGCCCTGCTGCATCGCTTAGCCACACATGTTGTGTTTGATAGAGCGGTCGATAATCAGCATCTAATTGCTGAAATATCGAAGCGAGTCGTTGACTTGCCCATTGTTCAAAAGCTTGATTCATATCAATCAATAGACATAAGCGCCGCGTAGTATGCTGACGGTTAAATGAGCGTTGCGTATCCATGCCATTGCCCGTTGCAGTCGCTGACTGTTGCAATAGCCAATACGCTAAATCTACTAATTGTTGAGCCGCTTGTAATTGCTGCGCCCTAAGTGGCTGCATCGCCAGCTCGCGCTTTGCTTGGGCATATACAGATTCTAGCCGCTGCATGTCATAAGGCGTAAGCGTAGAAACGGGTTGCCATAACTGCCAAAACTTAGAAGAAGTTGATTGAGATAGCGTGGACTGAAAAAATAAAGGCGTCAACAAAACCAATGCGCTCTTAATCAAGCGATTACCCAGCATATCTTGGCTCAATATACTGCTTTCACAGACAAACTTATGCGGCTGCATACTATTATGGCGCAGCTGCTCTTTGATGAGTAGTCGGCCTTGTAGCGACGCTTGGTTGTGAACTTGCGATTGATAGTGCTTGATCGGTTGATAATGAGTAAGTCGTTGCAAAAACTGCGCAATCAACCAATCTGATAAGGGCCATACTTCTAACGGTAACGCGGCGACTTGGTTGCTAAATTGACCAAAGTTTTTGCTGCTAGGTAACTTGCGATGGGTGCGCTGGCTGCTACCGGTCAAGTCGGACAGCATATGTTGCACCCAGTGGCGAGTTTGGGCGATATCGTTACTTTCAACTGACTTATTAAGTTTGGGCAGTATCTCAAGCGACAGGCCACTTGGTAATAAAATAATGCCAATATAATGCCCGACCTTTAACTGCCATTGCCCCTGCTGACGTTTGATACTAAAAACCGAAAACTCTTGCGCCATTAACCAGTGAAAGTCTGACGCTTGCAAAAAATCATGAACCGTCAAGCGTTGGTGCTCAAAGACAGTGACCACACTTGCATCAGCCGCCTCAATATAAGCGTTATTCATACCATTGCTGGTAGTATTACTTTGGAGGTTTTGACCGCTATTCATCACTGCTTGACCGCCTTATGGGTATAAACGCTGGTAGACAATGGCTTTGATAAACGCGCCTGTCTTGGCAATAAGGTCGGCATTAATATTATAGCTTTCTGCAGCCATGGGCTGACCAAGCAATGAGCCATGCCCCGCAAACAGCGGGTTTTGGGCGGTTATATTATTTTGACTGTCCCTCTTATTGCTCGAATCATGGTTTATGAGCATTTGGCTATCCTGAATAAACTGTGCCTGCATTGGCTGCTGCTCGTCTTTAAAAATATACTGCAAAACAGAAACTTGCCCGCCTGCCGCTTGGGCCAATTGCGGGATAATCTGTTCAATCAACACCGTTTGTAATTCAGCAAGACTGTATACGGACCATAAAAACGCGTGACCCAATTGCGCCTCCGCTCCTAGTGTTTGAGTAATACGATTGTTTAAACCCATCAATACTTTGGCCAAATCAATGGATTCAGCTTCGTTAGCTGGCTCTAAACCTGCATTTATACTAATAACCGGTAGTAATTCAGGCTGCGGCGGGCAATCGACAAAGCGAAAGCGTCGACGTAATGCCATATCGAGTGGCGCTAAGGAGTGATCTTGGGTATTCATGGTGGCATAAATATCGACGTTGGCAGGGACGCTAAACGCCCGTCCAGAATAGGCCAAATTAACCGTCATCGCGTTTGCCATGCCATCCCGCTTATCTGGCTCAATCAAACTGAGCAGCTCACCGAATACTCGTGAGACGTTGGCGCGGTTAATCTCATCAATTAGCAGCGCATAACGCTGTTCAGGGTCACGGGCGGCGCGCTGACACAGCTTTAAAAATGCACCATCTACAATCGCGTAGCTCATTTGAGGTTGGCTATGCTGTGGTGTGCTTGAAGCTGCCATCACAGGACGAAGACCTTCCACAAACTCTTCGTAGCCATACGCTTGATGAAAGCTGACCATACTAAAACGCTGCTGGCTAAAATGATGCTCTTGATTGATATTATTGTCACGCTGCGCTTGCTGAAACTCGGCAAGTTGCTGCGACAACTCGGTTAAGAAGTCCATACTTTCTGGAAGCAAATACCATGCACCACTATGGTCTTTATCAAAATAGGCTTGGCTGGATCGGTTTTTATAGGTCACTGTTTTTGAATTAGCAGGGCTATGCATTTGTAGTACTGACCATGCCGTATTACTTAAATTATTTTCACGGGCATTTTGTGCGGCTTTAGCAGAAAAAAACTCATGGCTAACGATTTCTGGTACTTTTAACAAATCTTTTTTCTTATTATGCATATCTAAAAATATCAGACATAGGACTTCACGCCAGCTAAAATCTTGTAATAGCTGTACGAGTAAATCTTCATTATTCACTTTAGGCAAATAATCGGTATAGTGTTTCGCGATTTGTAGCAATCGATAGGTTTTACCTGTACCAGCAACACCCTTATAAATCATATTGGTTGGCTTGTGAACAGAAAAATCAGGCATATTAGACATTGCATTATCCAGCATTAAAAAGTCGCGTAAAAAGTATATAAGCCGCGCTATTATAGGGCGACCATTTGGCATATAAGGGCGACCACTTGGCATATATAGCCGATCCACTATAAAAAATACAGTGCTACTGGGATAAATTTTGCGCAGCCTCTGTCTGCACAGGCACAGCAAGAAAGAAAAATTTGTCCCAGTAGCGCGTGATAAACTTTATCCTTATTTTATTTAGGACTGACTATAGCAATGCTATTTCTATCGTCCAAGGTATCGTTTAAGGTGTCGTTACGTTACTATTATTTTATAAGCGCTACAGTTCATGGTAATAATAGTAGGGACCCATCAGTTAATGTACCATAGTTAAAATAGCTGCTAGGATAAAGCTCGTTAGGCTATTATGTACCATATAAAATTTTTGACGATCGTGTCACTAGCATTGTAAAACCAATCTCATTGAGGAATTTCGTATGTCAGGATTATTAAAAAAACTACCTACTAAGCTGGCCAATAAATTACCAGCCAAAGTATCTGACAACACAATCTCGTCCGTTGAACAGCCACACACGACCCTTAAGCCTATCAGTAATCAGTTTACCAAGCTGTTATCCGTTACCAAATATTTACCCGCTGGTGCGCGCTCGAGCATTTTATCCAAAGCATTTGGTAAAGTAGTGCCTTATGTAGGCACAACGGGTGTCTACTATGAAACAGTCGAACCAAACCAAGTGGTGGTGAGTTTAAATAATACCAAAGCGGTACAAAACCATATTGGTTCTGTCCATGCCGTTGCTATTACTTTACTCGCGGAAACGGCGACAGGCTTTATTTTGGGCTTAAACCTACCTTCTGACCGTGTGCTCTTGATTAAATCGTACTCAGTGAATTTTTATCGTCCGATTAAAAAAGGTCAGATTGCCGCCGTATCGTCGTTAACTGACGAGCAACGCCTAGATATTTTAAACACCCCAAAAGGCGAAATGGTCATCCCTTGTGTGATTCATGATCGTGAGTCTGACAGCGACCGTGACCCTATCGTGGTTGAGATGACGTGGGCGTGGATACCCAAATCTGAATTAGAAGCGCGCCGTCAAGGCAATGCCAGCAGCAAGTCGACAGAGTCTAACCCTGAAACTGATACTGATACTGAAATCCAGAAAAACGACCAATTATCTGCTGATGATGAAACAGCTGCAAATAAATAGTTTAGAATAAGTAAAAACTCGTGCAACATAAACTTATAATAAGGAGACAGCGATGTCCAAAATGACCCATAAAAAACTTGCCCATAAACTCAGCAGTAATCTATCTAAAGCATTACTAATAGGCGCCTGCTCATTAGGACTCGCTATGACTGCTAATGCTGCGCCAGCGGCCAATACCGCTACTATAACCAAGTCTAGCCCGGTATTTTTAGGCGACGGCGGTAACTATCCTTTTTCAGAAGCGGTGCGTGTCGGCGATACGTTATACATGTCTGGTCAAATTGGCTTTAAAGATGGCAAATTGGTCAAAGGCGGTGTCAAAGCTGAAACCAAACAAGCACTCGATAATATTAATGAAACCTTGTTAAAGCACGGCTACCAAAAGACAGATATCGTTAAATGTATGGCCATGCTAACTGATATGGACGACTTTGATGATTTTAATAAAGTCTATAAAGCAGAGTTGGCCAAACCTTACCCAGTACGCTCTGCCTTTGGTGTTGCAGAACTGGCTGCAGGCGCCAGCGTTGAAGTTGAGTGCACCGCTGCAAAATAAGTGCGTTAAAAAACTAGCCTATGATAGCGTCATCAGTTAGGGCGCTTTCTTTGGTCACACGCAGTACTTCTTCTAGCGTTGTCCGCCCCTCAATCACTTTACGTAGCCCATCAGCACGAATCGATGGCGTCTGCTGGCGTGCGTAGTCTTCTAGCTCATATTCAGCCGTATTACTATGTATCATACGCCGCAAAGCATCATCAATAGGCACGACTTCGTATATTGCCGTCCGTCCTTTAAAGCCAGACTGATTGCATTTATCACAGCCGACTGGCTTGGGTAGGTTGATTGGTTTATTTACTAGGCTTTCGGCACTACCTTTTGAAGCTGGCTCAATACCAATCTCTGTAAACAATTTGGCTTGCTCGCTATCCGCTGCCTGCCAGCCATGGCAATGTGTGCATAAAGTACGCACCAAGCGCTGCGCCACCACGCCAATCAGTGACGATGACAATAAAAATGGCTCAACGCCCATATCTTGCAAACGCGTGACCGCACCAATGGCGGTGTTGGTATGCAAAGTAGACAATACCAAATGCCCTGTTAAAGACGCCTGTACCGCAATTTCTGCCGTTTCTAAATCGCGAATTTCACCCACCATCACCACATCTGGATCTTGACGTAACATCGCGCGCAGACTCTTGGCAAAGGTCATATCTACTTTATTATTAACCTGTGTTTGACCAATACCGTCGAGCTGAAACTCAATCGGATCTTCAGCAGTCAAGATATTGCGAGTTTGATCATTTAGATCAGTCAATGCTGAATACAGCGTGGTGGTTTTACCAGAACCCGTTGGCCCTGTCACGAGAATAATGCCATGCGGGCGATGGATTAAGCGCTTTAGCTCGCTATAATCATTATCAGACAAGCCCAAATAAGTCATATTCAGCCGCCCTGCTTGTTTGTCTAATAAGCGCATCACGACTCGTTCACCAAAACTCGATGGCAGTGTCGATACCCGTACATCGACTTCGCGCCCTGCCAAGCGTAAACTGATGCGCCCATCTTGCGGTACGCGCTTTTCAGCGATATCGAGTTTGGCCATGACTTTAATACGCGATACCAGTAATGGCGCTAATTGGCGTTTGGGGGTGATGATTTCTTTTAACTCACCATCGACACGAAACCTTACCACCAAGCGTTTTTCAAAGGTCTCGATATGAATATCTGAGGCATTAAGACGAATGGCCTCGGACAACAGCGCATTAATCAGACGAATAATGGGCGCATCGTCTTGTTGATCCATCAGATCTTCAGTTTCAGGGACGCTGTCCGCCAAACTATCAAGGTCAGGATGGTCTTCAAGCCCAGCGGCAATATGTTGTGATTCGCCTGTGTTCCCCGCATAAGCGGCATTCATGCGTTTTTCAAAATCATCGGAGCTGACGCTTTCGTATGTGGGTACGCCGCGTACGCCCTGCTGCTGTAAAAACCGCACCGCTTCATTGATTGCCGATAGTGGCGTGGCTTTGGTCAGCACCAAAGTCGTCGGCAGCTCAGGATCGATAGCCAGTATGGCTAAGATTTGATGGCGTTTCGCAAAACTGTATGGCAGTTGCATCATAAAGACGACCTGATAGATGAAGGTGGACTCAAAGAGAAAACGGTGCTAAAAATAGTACTAAGCAATAGTACTATTGCTTAGGGGCTGTATAGAATTCAAATCAGCGGCAGCCAGATAAAGACACAAGCGAGAA
>NZ_RRYW01000105.1 GCF_014861365.1 Psychrobacter sp. FME6 | reverse complement strand
GTGTGGGTCATAAAACGGCACAGCAAGTATCAGAGGCAATGATAGGTATCCTAAAGCCAGTGAGGTTACAGGTTAAGACCATTACCTCTGACAATGGTAAAGAGTTTGCTCAGCATAAGAAGGTGAAACGAAAGCTCTTTACTTCCTTCTTCTTTGCCGATGCTTATGCGTCATGGCAGCGAGGAACCAACGAGAATACTAACGGCTTAATCAGAGAGTTCTTGCCTAAGGGTTGTGACTTTAGACAAGTCTCTGATAATGAGATACAGGACATTGAGAATAAACTAAACAACAGACCAAGAAAACGCTTAGGGTTTAAAACGCCCAATCAGGTGTTCTATAATATAATTTAGCGTTGCACTTGGTGTGTTAATCTAAGATTCTAAAACGTAGCTTTCGTTATATAGCAAGGAGTTTCAAATGGTATACCAAGGAAATCGCATTACGGTGACAATGCTAGAGGATGGCATCGCCAACATGCAATACAACGCCGAAAATGAGAGCGTGAATAAGTTTGATGCTGAGACCAATAAGCAATTTGGCGAAGCGGTTAGTGCCTTAGAAAAAGCTGATGACGTTAAGGGCTTAATTGTCACTTCAAGTAAAGGCGTGTTTATCGCTGGTGCGGACATTACAGAATTTGTAGCTTCTTTTAAGAAGCCAGAAAGTGAGATTAAAGACTGGGTCGTCGGTATCAATGACGCTTTTAACCGTTTTGAAGATCTGCCTTTCCCGAAAGTAGCGGCCATCAATGGCGCGGCGCTTGGCGGTGGTTGTGAGATGACTTTGGTTTGTGAATACCGTGTCATGAGCGACAAAGCCATCATCGGTCTACCAGAAACTCAACTGGGTATCTTCCCAGGTTTTGGCGGTACAGTGCGTAGTACCCGTGTTATCGGTATTGACAATGCCCTTGAACTTATAGCGACGGGTAAGCCAAAAAAACCGCTCGATGCATTGAAATTAGGCTTGGTCGATGCGACCGTTGCTGCTGATGATTTGCAAGATGCTGCCATTGATTTGGTCAAAAAATGTATCTCAGGTGAGCTTGATTGGCAAGCGAAGCGTGAAGAGAAGCTGAATCCAGTTAAATTAAATCAGCTTGAGCAAGCGATGGCATTTAACAGTGCAAAAGGTATGATCTTTGCCAAAGCCAATCCGAAGCAATATCCTGCGCCAGCACTTGCTATCGCTGCTATCGAAAAACACGTTAACCTGCCACGTGACAAAGCAATCGAGGTAGAAGCGGCTGGTTTCGCTAAAGCTGCGAAAACCCCACAAGCAGAAAGCTTGGTTGGTTTATTCTTAAGCGATCAGTTGGTTAAAAAGCTAGCCAAGCAACACAGCAAAAAAGCACATGAAATCAATGAAGCGGCGGTATTGGGCGCTGGTATCATGGGTGGCGGCATTGCTTATCAAGCAGCCAGCAAAGGCTTGCCAATCATTATGAAAGACATCAAGTCTGAGCAATTAGAACTTGGTATGGGCGAAGCCAGCAAGCTATTAAGCAAAATGGTCGAACGTAAAAAAATGACCCCAGCAAAAATGGGTGAGACTTTAAGCCGTATCCGTCCAACGCTTAACTATGGTGACTTTTCTGAAACAGATATCGTCATCGAAGCCGTAGTAGAAAATCCAAACGTCAAGCGTTCGGTACTAAAAGAAGTAGAAGGCTTGGTCAAAGACGATTGTATCCTAGCGTCAAACACCTCAACGATTTCTATTACTTATTTAGCAGAAGCACTTGAGCGTCCAGAAAACTTCGTCGGTATGCACTTCTTTAACCCAGTACACCGTATGCCATTAGTAGAAGTTATCCGCGGTGAAAAATCATCAGACGAAGCGATTGCGACCACGGTTGCACTAGCCTCTAAAATGGGTAAAGTGCCCGTTGTCGTTAACGACTGCCCAGGTTTCTTAGTAAACCGTGTGTTGTTCCCATACTTTGGTGCTTTTGACTTGTTATTAAAAGAAGGCGCTGATTTCGTCCATGTCGATAAAGTCATGGAGAAATTCGGCTGGCCAATGGGTCCTGCTTATCTCATCGACGTCGTTGGTCTAGATACGGGCGTTCATGGTGCAGAAGTCATGGCTGAAGGTTTCCCTGACCGTATGAAGCCTGACTATAAAGGTGCGATTGAGCATTTATATGAGAACGAGCGCCTAGGTCAGAAAAACGGCGTTGGGTTCTATAAGTACGAAACAGACAAGCGCGGTAAGCCTAAGAAAGTTGCTGATGAAGCCACTTATGAGCTATTGAAAGCCACTACAGATAGCGACAAGCAAGAATTTGATGATCAAGCAATCATCGATCGTACCATGCTGGCTTTCTGTAATGAAACGGTACGTTGCCTAGAAGACAACATCGTCAGCACGCCATCTGAGGCGGATATGGCGATGATTATGGGCGTTGGTTTCCCACCATTCCGCGGTGGTCCTTGCCGTTATATCGACCAAATGGGTCTAGATAACTACTTGGCATTATGTGAAAAATACGCGCACCTTGGCAAAGCCTATGAAGCCCCGCAGAAGATTCGCGATATGGCAGCAGCAGGCGAGACCTTTTACGCAACAGCGTAATGGGCAGTCATTACTAGGATGAAGTGCAGTACGTTTGCTGTTGAGAGTGATAGCAATTAAAGTATTTATATTTAATGGCACTGTTCTTCAATAACAAATCTTTAATAGCAGACGTACGATTATAGTCAGTTTCATTTAGGGCTAATACAAGGAAATCGAGCGTAGATGTACGTATTGTACTTTAAGCAAGATTGACGAGGTAATAGCATTGAAATGCACTGACTACACTGACAATAAAAATTGAAAAGGAAGATAGTATGACAACTTTAAGTCCAAAAGACGTGGTCATCGTGGATGGCGTACGCTCAGCGATGGGAAAATCTAAAAACGGTATGTTCCGTCATGTTCGCGCTGATAGCATGTCTGCTGAATTGGTACGTGCATTGGTTGAGCGCAACGACTTTGACCCACGTGACGTAGAAGACATCATCTGGGGCTGTGTCAACCAAACCTTAGAGCAAGGCTTGAACATCGGTCGAAACATCGGTTTACTTGCTGATATCCCTAAGACCGCTGGTGGTCAAACCGTTAACCGTTTATGCGGCTCATCTATGCAGGCGCTACATACTGCCGCTGCCCAAATCATGACCAATCAAGGTGAAGTGTTCATCATCGGTGGTGTTGAGCACATGGGTCACGTTGGCATGATGCATGGTGTTGATCTTAACCCAGAAGCATCAAAGCATTATGCAAAAGCCTCAAACATGATGGGCTTGACTGCTGAAATGCTGGGTCGTATGAATAACATCAGCCGCGAAGAGCAAGACGCCTTTGGTCTTGAGTCACATCGCCGTGCATGGGCTGCCACCACTGAAGGTCGTTTTGACAATGAAATCATCGGTATCGAAGGTCATGATGCCGCAGGTCGCTTGCAACTATGTACTGTCGATGAAGTGATTCGTCCAGATGCGACGATGGAGCAAATGCAAAAGCTACGCCCAGCCTTTGATCCAGTAGGCGGTACGGTAACGGCTGCAACCTCATCTGCACTGTCTGATGGTGCATCAGCGATGCTGGTTATGAGCGCGCAAAAAGCCAAGGACTTAGGTCTTAAGCCTCGTGCTCGTATTCGCAGCATGGCTGTTGCTGGTTGTGACGCCGCTATCATGGGTTATGGTCCTGTTCCTGCGACGCAAAAAGCACTTAAGCGTGCTGGCATGAGCATCGATGATATGCAAACCATCGAGCTAAACGAAGCCTTTGCCGCGCAAAGCTTATCAGTACTTAAAGCCATGAACTTGACCGATAAGCAAGACATCGTCAACATCAACGGTGGCGCGATTGCTTTGGGTCATCCACTAGGCTGTTCTGGTGCGCGTATCACCGTTACTTTGCTAAATGCCATGGAGCAATCAGATACTGAAATCGGTCTAGCGACCATGTGTATTGGTCTTGGCCAAGGTATTGCTACCGTGATTGAGCGTGTGTAGCGTCTTAGTAAATCTTTAGTCTTACAGTATTAATAAAAGCCCCTAGTCATGATGATTAGGGGCTTTTGCTTTGATTAATTAAAAACAGACGTTATTAATCATTATTAAAGACTATCTCCATTGACGGGCTCAGTAAACTGTGACTAAATGAGTGTAAGGCTAATAACGACAATATCTATGATAAAACTAAAGTAGCCTTTAACAATAAAGTCAGCCGTACAAGGAGTGTGCCATGTCTACTATGATTACTGATCGTACCTATCGAATCGCCCGAGAAAATACCCAAGCAATGGTTATCGATATCCAAGAGCGCCTAACGCCGCATATCTATGACCATGAGAATATTTTAAAAAAAACAGTGACGCTTATCAAAGGTCTGCAAGCACTTGGTGTGCCTATCATGCTCAATGAGCAATATAAAAAAGGTCTGGGCGATACCTTGCCTGAGATACGTGAAATATTAGAAGATGAGAACGCCAAAGGCTTCGAGAAAGTCACGTTTAGTGCTTGTGATAATGACGATTCATGGAACCATCTTGCTCAGCAAAATAGAAGCATTGTTTTATTGTTTGGTGTGGAGGCGCATGTTTGCGTACTACAAACGGCGCTTGATTTGCTTGATAATGGTATGCAGCCCGTCATTATTGGCGATGCCGTCGGTTCGCGCTTTCCTTATGATAAAAAACAAGCCATTCGCCGTATTCGCCGCGCAGGCGGAGTTATTACCACGGTTGAAACTATCCTGTTTGAGCTATGTCGTAGCAGCAAAGATCCTGCTTTTAAAACCATTAGTAATTTAATTAAGTAGTCGTTTTTCAATAAGCTTAAAAGAGATAGTGCTTAATAAAATAGGCGCTATTTTTTTAGCTGTGATAATAATTAAAAAAAGCGTCTGTGTTAAATTCTGCCATCGGCTGCTCGTACACTGATAAAATATATCATGATCACTTGCGCGTAAAGATAAGATAAAGCGCTATAAACTTGCAGACCAAATCAGAGAACAATATGTCTTTAACCAGTCACGCGTCATTAATCAACCCAAATCCTACATCAACTATTGATATAGATGATGTGACCCATTTTTTATTAGAGCTCGACGCCCTCAAACGAGTCAATCGCCGCAGTTATGTGACGGGCACTACTCGGTTGGAGAACTCCGCTGAGCATTCGTGGCATTTGGCAATGGCCTGCTGGTCAATCGCTGAACAGTTTGAGCTGGATGTTAATTATGAGCAACTATTGAAGATGGCACTGATACATGACTTAGGTGAAGTTGATGCGGGGGATACGTTTTTGTTTGCCAATAGTCGAGATGACGCTCATGCTGAAGAACGCGAGGGCATCGCTCGACTGCAAGCCGAGCGCGGCAATGGTATCAATAACTTAAGTGAGGTTTGGGAAGCGCAAGAAACGGGCAGCAGTAAAGAGGCTGAACTGCTGAGAGTAGTTGATCGAATTTTACCATTTTTGTTAAATCTAAATACGGGCGGGAAAACATGGTCTGAACATGATGTGACACGCTCGCAAGTGATCCGTGTGCTGGAGTTTATTAAAGACAGCTTTCCTACCATCCATGTTTGGCTATCAAAACAGATTGACTATGCAACCCAGCAAGGCTGGTTGATTGATGCCTAAATAAATAAAAATCACTTTATAGCTTTTAGCTGTTTACAAATCACCCATTATTTTCATGTGCTAAAGCATCTATAGTGAGGTCAAAAAATTTGGGATCAAAATATGAGAATATCTGTCGCTTATAAAACACTATGTCAATCGCTCGCCTTTATCAGTGTATTAGGCGTGGCACAATTAGCACAAGCTGCTGATCCTGTCAGTGATGGTAGCAAATTGGTGCACGATGCCAAAAAGCAAATTGGCGTGACCACCAGCTATGATCCTACTTATCGTAAGCTGGACTTCCCCCGTGGCGATGTACCAATAGATACTGGCGTCTGTACCGATGTCGTCGTACGTGCTTATCGCCTGCAAAATATTGATTTGCAGCAACTGGTCAATCACGACATGAAATCAAATTGGTCCGATTACCCAAAAAATTGGGGCCTGAAATCAACCGATAAAAATATTGATCACCGCCGTGTGCCCAATCTTGAAGTATTTTTTACACGTCATGGGCAAACATTATCGATTACTGATAAGGACAGCTTTCAAGCAGGCGATGTGGTGACGTGGCGACTACCAGAAGGTAATTTGCCGCACATGGGTATCGTCTCCAATAAAGCCGCTGATGATGGCACACCGCTGATTATTCATAACATCGGGCGTGGTACACAGGAAGAAAACATCTTGTTTGCTTATCCTATCCACAAGCATTTTCGATATTAGTTTAAAAAGCCCAGTTAAGCATAATGATTAATACTTAACTGGGCGTATATTTTCGACTTTAAACAGCGGGCTTATTTATTATTAGTCGCACCCAATAGCTGTCCCATTTTTACCATACTATTGGCTTGCATGCTGTCTTGCCAGTCGGCTTTCGCCGCTTTTGGCAGCACGACAATAGCGGTCGAGCCTAAATAAAAACGTCCAAGTTCATCGCCTTTTTCAAAGCTCATACTATGTTCTGCTTCTTGGATATCGTCAGTACGGATAATCTTACCGGTCGCCACCGTTTCGATACCAGCAACAATCATCGCGCCAACCATCACCACTGCCGCTTTGCCATACTCTGTATCAAACAAACAGACCAAGCGCTCATTACGGGCAAACAAATCAGGCACGTTAGCCGCTGTGGTATTATTTACCGAAAATAGCGTGCCAGGCACATAGCGAGTTTTGGTCAACGTGCCTGCGAATGGCATATGGACACGGTGATAATTACTGGGCGCAAGATAAACTGTGGCAAAGCTTCCATCCGCAAAATAATGCCCATCTTCGCTATCCGCAAGTAACTGTCCGATGTCGTAATGACGCCCTTTGGCTTGGAGCAGTTTGTGGTCGTGGATTTGCCCTAGTTGCGAGATAATACCATCTGCAGGGCTGACAATACCGTTGGCGCTGTTATCAATGGTACGAGCATCGTCTTTTAGTTCGCGGGTAAAAAAGTCGTTGAAGCTTTCGTAAGCGTTGAAGCTTTGGCGCTCGTATTCATCCAAGCTGACGTTGTAAGCCTTAGCAAAACTGCGAATAAAAGTACGTTTGACGTAAGGATGACGGCTGGCAGCCAAACGCCCAGCGACTTTACTTAATTGCTGCTGCGGAACAAACTGTTGAAGGGTGGTAAATAAATTCATAACAAGGCTACCAAGATGAGAATGTGAATATAAAAAAATGAATAAAACAGCGACAAAGATGGAAAAAGTGAGAGCAAAAATAGGTTAATGATTGGCGGTATTTTATCATGGACCGCATATTATTGTATGACCATAATCTGTAAGGAGTCGGTAAATGAGAGCACTTATACAACGCGTGCATCACGCTAGTGTCACTGTTGACAAGCATTGTGTCGGCGCTATTGAGCAGGGCGTATTGGCCTATATTGGACTAGGGCCCGACGATACGCTACAAAGTGCCCAGCGCATGATCGATAAAATCCTTACCTATCGTATTTTTGAAAATCAGGAGGATCCTGCTAAGGTCGGTAAATTGGATAAAAATGTGCAGCAAGTGGCAGGCGGGTTATTATTGGTATCGCAATTTACCTTGATGGCAAAAACCGATAAAGGTCGTCGTCCTGATTTTGGCGGTGCGATGGCACCCGATGCTGCACAAGTATTGTTTGAGCAGTTAATTGCTTATGCACATACCCAGCATCCCAATGTGGCTACCGGTCAGTTCGGTGCTGATATGCAAGTAATGAGTGTTAACGATGGGCCATTAAACTTTTTATTAGAGGTTTAAGCTTTTAGAAGCCCAAAAGCTAGCTTTCAGGTTTTCGTAATAAAGGATAGGGGTTAACCGCGCTGCCATTAATATAAATTCCGTAATGGACGTGGGTTGGTGTGCCTTTAGCATTGCCGCTGTCGCCGACGTAACCAACGATATCGCCCGCATTGACCCAATCATTGGGAGCAATATCGGCATAATCTTCTAGATGTGCATAATAATGTCCTGCACCGCCTGGTCCAACGATCATCACCACGCGTCCACCTAACGTATTCTCACCAACTTTACTAACGATACCTTGGGTGGTTGCTTGTATCGGTGTGCCTCGCGGCGCAAAAATATCAATACCTTCATGCGTGCGACCTTGGCTACGCGCTCCGCCCCAAGTATCAGTCAGATGCTGCTTCGGTAGCGGACTGGGCAAGCTATCTTCTGTTGGTAGCTCTTGCTGCAATAGACTAAGCTGCTGCCACTTAGCCATCACAAACGACTGTGTTTGTTGGCTGATGCTAGGTAATAGCTTATCAAATATGAACAATAGCAGCAGTAGTACCGCAGCCCTTATTAGTACACTTATTATACGGCTTAAGAAATTTGGCTTGTTCTTTGGTTGCGGGTTATTAGCATTTGCTAGCATCGATATCTCTTCAGTTTTTTCTTAGATTAACACACCAAGTGTAACGCTAATGAATACTATAAAAGGTGAATGCTCTATTAATGGTATGCCGTTGTTATATCTGGTTTTTACCCCCATAAATATAGCGCTGCTTTTAAAATTTACGTGTTTTCTGAAATTCTATATAAAACATTAATGTTACCCCACTCTCAACATCAAAAGTGATTGAAAAAAGAAGAGCATCTCACTAATCTATTGTTTTCGACCAAGAATACAACGGAGTCATGAGATGCCCATAGACGAATTTATCATCAATATCTATTTAATGGTAGAGCAATATTACAAAATAGTCGTCACTAAACCCTTGCGAGGGGCAGGTTATGCGCCAAAGCTGAGTGATCCTGAGATTATTTGCATGGAACTGGTCGGTGAGTTTT
>NZ_RRYW01000104.1 GCF_014861365.1 Psychrobacter sp. FME6 | reverse complement strand
GGGTTGTGACTTTAGACAAGTCTCTGATAATGAGATACAGGACATTGAGAATAAACTAAACAACAGACCAAGAAAACGATTAGGGTTTAAAACGCCTATGCAGGCGTTCTATAATATTAATTAGCGTTGCACTTGGTGTGTTAATCTAAGTGTTTTATAATATCATGTCGCTATTTATAAACCTCATTAGGCTTAATATTAACTGATATTTTGTTATCTTTAGATTTGTACTCCGAAATAATTGATCGAAACAAAACATCCTAGCTTTATGCTATTTCTGAATTCAAGGCCTGAGTTCACTGCCCGAATTCAAAAAGCTCCGTGACCAGTGTAATTATAATCGACGTGGTACTTTTGGATTCCAGGCATCAAGAACATTCCTCGACCATTGCTGCAATCTAAAACTTTCTGAGCTGCCGCTTCACCCTCGCTGTTGCTGCCTGATGGGTTACTAGGTTTGGCATCACACTCTATTTCGAGCAGGTAGTCTTCTTCGTTATGCATGTTACTGGCATAATGCTTAGTAGCCAAGTCCTTAGGAGTGGCGTTGTAAAACCTGCGCGTATCGCTTCCACCATCCTTATGGGTCAACTCGGCTGTCACATAGATCAATGACCAATCACACTTACCTTTACTAAGGGCATCGCGAAAGAAATGTGCTTGGTATTGATTTGCAGTCTTTTCTACATTGATCTTCAACATTTCGCTAAGTTGATACACATGTGAAATGTCTACGTAGTTTCCACAAAATCTACTTTCCGATTCAAAGCGCATTGTCATCTGTAAGTCTAACGTTTCATCTGAGGGTAGAGAGCCATAAATAATTATTTCGTCAGTAGGATTAGGATTGACCGGAGGCACCTCCGTTTTTAAAGCGCACGCCGATATCAACACTACTGGAAGAACCGCTAAACATAACTTGATTGCAGATAAACCTCCGTCTAATTGATAAGCCATCATCCCCTTATCCTTCAATCATAATTTATTAAGCCGCAAATTAGCTATTTTCCTAACCTAGCATTGTCATCTAAAATGCAGTGATCGTGTGATTACCCTAATTTATTTTTAAATACAGAGTGTTATTTTGTTGAGTCACTATGCGAACTATTAATAAATCAGGATTAGCTTAAAGCGAAAACCTAAAGCTGTCCATAATAAAATTAACGTATTTATAATAGGCAGATGTGCCAACACCTGCTAAGCTTGCCAGCACTGATTTTCTCTGCAGGCAGTTTTATTATACCTCTTATATCTATAATAAAAAACGACACAAACACTAGGGTGTGTTGAATATCCATTAATAAGCACTGCTGATACTCTTTGAGGTAACCGCGTTATGTCGACATTGACTCTAAACCCTAGAAAACTATCGCTAACTCTAGCGATTGGACTTTCCTTAGGAATGACTGGCTGTCAAATTTTACCCAAGCAGCCACATCTGCCTGAGAGCCAAGCGTTATCAGCGCGAGTAAATGCATTATATAATTCAGAAAGCACTCAATCAGAAAACAGCCAAAAAACCGGACAAAGTAAAAAATCCAAGATCAATAATATTGATTTGGTAGCGGCCATAAGCGAACAAAACGATATCCACCCTGATTTGTCAGGCTATCATCCAATCGTGACTGGAGCCAACGCCTTTGCTTCGCGCAGTATCTTGACAGATATGGCCACACGCAATATCGATGCACAGTATTATATTTGGCATGACGACCAAGCTGGTCAGCTACTATTGAAAGACTTGTGGGAAGCTGCTGAGCGCGGGATTATCGTGCGACTGTTATTGGATGATTTTAATAACAATGCCAAATTTGATCAGCATTTATTACGCTTTGCAAGCCATCCCAATATCGCCGTGCGTATCATCAACCCTTTGATGCACCGTCGGTTTCAAACGTTGAACTACCTCACAGGCTTGCCGCGTATCAATCGCCGTATGCACAATAAAAGTATGACCTTTGATAAGCAAATCACCATCATTGGTGGGCGCAATATTGGTAATGAATACCTAAGTAACGATAAAAATAGCCAATTTGCAGATTTGGATGTTTTACTTATTGGTAAAGTAGTCGCAGACATCGACAATAGCTTTGCAAGCTATTGGTCATCACCCTTGTCATTCGACATCGAAACCTTAGTGACCCTTGAGAATGAAGAAAATCCTGACTTCTTAGAGGCATTAGATAAGCTTGGACAGGACGAAAAAAATAATGACAACAGCAGTCTGACTGTCTATAAAGCCGCTGTTGAAGATTCTACGATAGACAGCGATCTAGTCCATAAACGCGTGCCCTTCCGCTGGACAGACATGCAGTTTTTGAGTGATGATGTGGGCAAATTAACCAAAACCGTGCCATCTGACACCAACTTGGTACATCAACTACGTACTTTGTTAGGTAGTCCGTCAAAAAAACTGACTATTATCTCCTCTTACTTTGTACCGACCAAAGACGGTGTCAATACACTAGTAGCATTGGCAGAATCTGGTATCGACATCAAAATCTTGACCAACTCGTTTGATGCCACCGATGTGACCGCGGTGCATTCTGGCTATAGTCAATGGCGTCCTTACCTACTGCGCGCAGGGGTAAAAATATACGAGTTAAAATCGACCGCTTCTGAAGAAAAGCGCGAAAACAAGCTATGGAAAGCCCGTAGTCAGTCTTCAACCAGTCTACATGCGAAAGCATTTGCCGTTGATGACTACCAAGTATTCATTGGCTCATATAATGTCGACCCTCGCTCCGCTAATATTAATACCGAAATGGGTGTGATTATCAATGATGATGAGCTGGCAGGACAGTTGCATAATGCGCTCAGCGATGATTTGTTGACTCAGGCTTATGAAGTTAAATTGTCAGACAATGGTAAATTGCAATGGCATACCGTAGAAGATAATAAAAAAGTGGTTTATGACTCTGAACCACGGGTCGATATGAGCGACCATGTTTGGCTTACCATTATGTCATGGCTACCGATTGACTGGCTGTTATAATAGACAGTCCCATATAAAATAAACCCAGCGCTATTGGCCATACTAACAACACTCAATGCGCTCGGATGTTTAATGCAAACTCTAATAAGCCAAACAGCTTACATCAACACCCTTTTAAATCTAAATACTTAAATTTACTGTTCCGACAAATCAGTATTAGTTGATACTGATTTGTCGTTTTCTATTATAAACGGCTCTTGAAATACCAACCGTTTTAATGAACACTTTCATATGTGGATGTGCAACCTATTATGCCCTCTCGCTCCCAATACGCACTCATGTCTTCTAAAGACAGAAACACTGTACTGTTTATCTGTTTTAGCAGCGCTGTCGCATTTTTTGATTTTTTGATCTATTTATATCTTTCGGATATTGTGGCTGCAAATTTTTTCCCCGCGAATATCAACCCTGCTATGACAAAAATGCAAGGGCTTGGGCTTTTTGTGATTGGTTATTTGGCACGTCCTGTTGGTGGCATTATATTTGGTCGTTATGGAGATATTAAGGGCCGAAAACCCATGCTATTATTTAGCATACTGGTCACTGCAGCCAGCTTATTAGCGATGGCTTGCTTGCCGACTTACGCACAATGGGGATTGATGGCGCCAGTATTATTTATTGTGTTACGGCTGATACAAGGGATGGCCTTTGGAGTTTATGTACCACTCGCTTGGGTGTTTGTGGCAGAGCATGTGCCACGGCAGTACTTATCTGTGGGCTGTAGCTATGTCACTGCCAGTTTCTATGTTGGCGTCCTATTCTCTAATGCTTTTTTTCTGTGGCTAAGCAACTCTATGAGCACGGGGCAGTTGGCTGACTATGGTTGGCGCATACCGTTTTTCATCGCGGCCATATTGAGTCTTTTGCCGTTATTGACCTGGCGATGGATAGAGGAATCGCCATTTTTTATTGAGATGAAAAATGTAAAACCGAGTGAGTATGTTATCAAGCCATTTACCCTGCTTTTTAAGCACTGTAAGCATTCATTATTTATCGGTATGGTACTTACCCTAATTGTTTCTAGCATAACGACCGTGATCGTGCTTTTACTGCCTGATTTGATTGAATTACAATTTAATTTAAACAATGATTTATTTGGATTTTCACACAGTCTGGGTGTCGTATTTATGATTTTTGGCTGTGTGTTTTATGGCATCATATCCAATCATCAAAATTTTGGTAAGATTTTAACAATAGGCTCTATCTTACTGATTGCTCAGATGCTTTCCTTTTTTTACCATCTACAGTCAGGCGCTGACTATATCCTCATTATGTACGCGCTTTTAGGTTTTTGTGCGGGCATCGTTGGCATGATACCTGCCATCATCGTGCAGTTATTTCCAACTAACGTACGATTAACGGGAATGGCATTTTGTTATAATGTGGCCTACGGTATTGTGGGGGTGTTAGTACCTTTTGGACTTGGTTATGCCACGTTATATGTAAGTTTCTCACCCGCTTTATATATCGCTTTCATTGGCTTTATTGGTATCATCATGGGGATATATTTTTACAACTTACCCGAATTTAAAAAAATCGATCATGTCATTTAGGATGTGTCACCAACTAGCACCCTGATAGATTAAAATACTTTCTCTAAAAAACCTCAAAGATTAAGGCTTAACCACCATGGTTGATATGACCAACAAAAGACTCTCTGTAGCCCCCATGATCGATTGGACAACGACGGATTACCGTTATTTCGCACGGTTATTTAATCCGTATGTCTATTTATATACCGAGATGATTAGTACTGGCGCGCTCATTCATGGCAATCGCGCGCGGCATCTGCGTTTTGATACGCTCGAGCATCCACTGGTGCTGCAACTCGGTGGTGCAGATATTACAGAGATGACCCAGTGCGCTGAATTCGCTCAGCAGTACGGCTATGACGAAGTCAATATCAATGTTGGCTGCCCCTCTGATCGCGTGCAGCACAATAAAATAGGCGCTTGCTTAATGGCAGAGCCCAATACTGTCGCTGACTTGGTCAAACACATGCAAGCGGCAGTCGATATTCCCGTCACAGTCAAACACCGCATCGGAATCGATGACTTTGACAGCTATGAGTTTATGGTAGACTTTGTACAGAAAGTCGCTGCTGCTGGATGCACGCGCTTTATTGTTCATGCACGTACGGCATGGTTGCAGGGATTGAGTCCCAAACAAAATCGCGACATACCACCGTTACGTTATAATGACGTTTACCGCCTCAAGCAAGATTTTCCCGCGCTTGATATCGAGATTAATGGTGGTATAGAAACCATTGCTGATATTGAAGCCCACTTACAGCATATCGACGGCGTGATGATTGGACGCGCGTTTTATCACAACCCTTACCTATTGGCAAAGTCTAATAGTTTATGGGGTAAACCCGCTCCTAAGCGCTCAGAAATCCTAACGCAACTTTATCCCTACTTAGAAGAGCAAGTGGCTAAAGGTGAGGCGCTACCCACAATGACTAGGCACTATTTAGGATTGTTTCAGGGGTTGATGGGCGCCCGTAAATGGCGGCAGGCTTTGAGTGGCAAGCCTCAGTTAACGATTGACGATATCAAACGCGCGGCGGATGAAGTTCTACTATTAAATCCTGATGCATAATTGAATCTATAGTCCGTCCCAAATAATAGTCAGCCCTGCTCATCATGACAACGGCTATAGTAATATGCTGAAAGTTAGAAATAGTCGTTATTTATTTAAGCCACTTGCGCAAGATACTGCGCCATCGCCGCGCCATTATTAATGATGTGTAATAATATCGGCAGTAATAACGAGCCTGATTTGAAACGTGCGTAACAGAATATCAATGCCAATACCATAATGGTGCTAATCTCATAGATACCATACTGCACATGAATCACCGCAAATATCAAACTGGTGACGACACTTGCTACTATTGCGCCTCGATGCTTTGATTTAAGTGGCAATTTAGATGAAGAGTCAGATGGCGAGGCGAATTGCTCGGCAATCGCTGACCACAATAGTCCGCGAAATATCAACTCTTCATATAAAGGCGCAACAATCACCATCGCGAAGACCAGCAGCCATACTGAGCTGACAGATTCATACAATGGATCTACGAACAACAGCGGTGCTTCATCCAGTAAATACGTCAACGCCTGACTGCCAATCATAAATATTAATAGCAGCCCAAGCATCCCCATGCCTACAGTAAATGAGAACGGCTTTAGCGCTAAATACCGGCGGCTATTGCCCCCTTTTAAACCAATAATTAAAACGCTGATAGCTACTAATAGCACGCAGCCTATCATAATAGACAGGCTTACAACCGTGCCATCACTACTGCCAAAAAAGAAGATATCGCCTACGGTAGCGTTTTTAGCAGCGGGTAATACTAGCTTGCCAGCGACATAAACGCCGAGCAACTGGCTGATAAAAAACGCTATCAGCATTCCGATGATCAGTAGAAACGCACCCAATCGTGAAAACAGCGGGGTGCGCTTAGGCTGCGGAGTAAAATGGTGCGAACCAGTAGCATTTTTTAGCATAGAGTCGTTACTCAAACGGATATTCTGTCAGCTCACATCTGTCGTGGATATAGATAACACTGAAGTAATACCATTCACAAAAATTAGAGTAGCAAGGAAAACGAGTGCAAGTGCTACGCACTGTAGACTAAACAAGTTTGACACGGCTAATCGTACTTTTTGGGTTTGGTATAAATAATAATCAGTGGTTATTTTGGCAATTGCTGCTCAATCAAGGTCAACACTTGCAACGCGACCGATTCTGGATGCTCGAGCGGGAACATATGGCCACCTGCATGAGTCTTATAAGGAATACCCAAACGCGACTGTATTTGTTGCGGAAACTGGCGTTTTAAAAACACACTGTCTTGACCTATGATCAAGGTCACAGGAACCTTAGGGCCACGGTTCGGTGCGAGCCAATACCAAGAGGGATTGGTTCGAAAAACTTCCACCTCACTGGCTTTCGGGATGGCCAATGTCACTTTGCCATCCGCACGTTCATGTAACCCGTGCTCGATATAGCCTTGAAAACTGCGCTCATCAAAGTTTTTGAAAAATCCTTTATGCCGCATCTTTTCATACGCATCTGAGCGACTATCCCAAACGTCACGGCGATGTTTAGAGATACCAGCTGGTGATAGTTTGTCCATCAAGCGGTTATTCATCATAGGTAATCTGTCTACCGTTTTGGCAAGGTGCCAAAATAAGCTGACCTTGCCATAAATCCAAGGTGGATCCATGAGCACCGCTTGGGAAAAACACTCTGGTGCGCGATACAGCGCCTGTAAAGTACACATCGCACCAAGCGAGTGCCCCACTGCTACTACTTGCTTTACACCATGCTTTTCGCAGGCATTCCTCACACTATCAATAATCTGTTGTGTGAGACGACGCCAATGGTCATCCACTGGATAATCAGGTGTCGCACCCAACATTGCAATATATTCAATAGTAAAAAATTCTGCTAACCTCTCAAAAAATGGCTGGTAGACTGCACTTGGCATACCATTAGCATGGGCAAAATGTAGGACAGGCTTATTTGTTATTTTAGAAACAGGCAAAGCAGCAAAGGTGTTCAAATTGATTTCATCACTCATAACAGGCTCTCATCGATTTAAATAGTTATTTAGGACGTTTTTTATAATCATTGAATCTTACATATAGTTAAGGCTGAGCATAGTCATATACTCAGCCTTAACAATCATACACAGTAAATCTAAAACATAAAACACTTAACGCATCTGCGCGTTACCCTCTTCTTGGGGCAACACATCGAGATTGATGCTTGAGCCAACGCCTGCACCCAACTTAACGGCAAAGCGGTCCATAAATAACTGGAACGGATCTGTTGGGCTATAATTCACCACACTATTAAGCTCTAATTGCTTCTCTAGGCTTGCGATACTGCCTTTTTTATCTGCCAGCCCTAATTCAATAGACTGCTCACCTGTCCAGAACAATCCTGAAAACAATTTGTTTTGTTCAGGGTTTTTTAAACGGTCACCGCGACCTTCTTTGACTGCATCGATAAAGTGTTTATGCGTATTGGCCAGTACTTTTTCGACATGACTTTCTTCATAATCAGTCAATGGACGTGACAAGCTTAAGATGTCTTTATACTCACCAGCAGTAATGGTGCGATCTTCGACACCAACCTTGTCCATTAAGCCTTTGATATTATAGCTTGGCATAATCACACCAATAGAGCCGACCAAACTTGATGGATTGACATAAATCTCATCCGCTGCAGAAGCAATATAATAAGCACCCGATGCACCAATATCACCAATCACTGCGTAAAGCTTTTTGTCTGGATACTCTTGGCGCAAATCTATCATCGTCTGCCAAATTTCATCAGACTGTACGGGCGAGCCGCCAGGTGAGTTAATATCTAACGCCACCGCTTTTGAGTTTTTATTTTTAAAAGCACGCGTTAAGGCTTCGTTGACATCATAAGCATTGGCAACATCACCGCTACTAATCGTCCCTTGAAGCTCAACCACTGCCAAATGAGGCTTACTGGTGTCGACACCATCTAGACCCGTGGGTGCTTTGGTACTGCACCCACGACCAAGGGTCAAAAATATCAATAAAATATAACCAAAGGTCAAAAGTTTAAAAAAGATACCCCAACGACGCGAGCGGCGTTGTTCGACCACGCTCGCCAATAAGGTGTTTTCTAGCAGTCGCCATTCTTGTCCAGTTGGCTGGCTTGGTGGCTGCATCGGCGCTGGCTGATTTGGCGAATTATCAGGACGTTTGTTAGGGTCTGGTGGCCAGTTGGGCATATAACTTCCTAAGTCAGAAACAATCTAAAACGATAAAAGAAACGATATAAAATATAGACGCCGTAAGACGCTGGTTTTCACTTTAGATATCTATATATTTAGTGCTTATATTTAATGCTTATATATTGAAATACTTTCACACCATAACGGCCATCTATATTAATAGGTTGCTAAGTATGGTGGTATTTTAATCATGGTTCAATAGGGGCTGTATAGAATTCATCTATTAGGACTGCTGATCGCTAAAATAATTCC
>NZ_RRYW01000103.1 GCF_014861365.1 Psychrobacter sp. FME6 | reverse complement strand
AAGACCATTACCTCTGACAATGGTAAAGAGTTTGCTCAGCATAAGAAGGTGAAACGAAAGCTCTTTACTTCCTTCTTCTTTGCCGATGCTTATGCGTCATGGCAGCGAGGAACCAGCGAGAATACTAACGGCTTAATCAGAGAGTTCTTGCCTAAGGGTTGTGACTTTAGACAAGTCTCTGATAATGATATACAGGACATTGAGAATAAACTAAACAACAGACCAAGAAAACGCTTAGGGTTTAAAACGCCCAATCAGGTGTTCTATAATATAATTTAGCGTTGCACTTGGTGTGTTAATCTAAGGGACATTGATTAGCCAAGCGCAGCATACCCTGATTATTTCTACGCCCTATTTTGTACCCGACTATTCGCTCATCAGTATTTTATCCGCCACAGCCTATCGCGGGGTTGAAGTAACGATGATTTTCCCTAAAAACAACGACTCCTTTATTGTAGCCGCGACCAGCCATAGTTATTACTGGCAATTGCTGGAAGCTGGGGTAAAAATTTACGAATACCAACCAGGCCTACTACACGCCAAAACCTTGACCGTCGATGGTGAAATCAGCCTGATTGGCTCGACCAATTTAGATTTGCGCAGCTTTGATTTGAACTATGAAAATAACATCGTCTTTAGTGATAAAAAGCTAACGGCGGATATTGTGGCGCGTCAATACCAGTATATCGCGGACTCAGAAGAAGTGACACGTGAAGAAGTTAGAAACTGGCCGCTGTCTTATAGAATTTGGAATAATATCATTGCCACCATGGGGCCCGTTTTATAGGGGCTATTTTCTAATATGAAAATTAATAAGTTAAAACGATTTAGCTTATTGCGCTGTGATTTTTTGCAGAATATAGACGATAAATTTTGCTTCGGTTGTGAACGGTGTGGTTGCAACCTTCGCTAACAGTGCTTGTCTTTTTTCGCTACGCGCGCGATAGGCATAAGGAGTCATGGTCAGCAAGTCAGCCAGATCCTCCGCTGATAATGTCAGCTCGGTACTGACACGATACCTATCTAACAGTTTAAAATACGGCGATAACGCTTGCAAAAACTTATCAGAATCATGCTCACGAACATCGTCAAATAACGCCTCGCGCATCGTCGCTAAATGTTCAATATCGGGCTTTGCAATGATTAAATAACCAGCATCGCTTAATACTTCATTAAACGCTTCTGGCAAGATAGGACTAAAAATACTGCTAATACCCGTTAGGCTATGTGTCCGTAATGGTAAATACGCAGCACTGGTTACTAATGGATAAATAGCTGTTGTTTTCGCCGCGCCATCCTCTGGTTTCTGATACCAAAGCCTGCCTAATGCTTTACTCACTTTCGCAAGTTCTAGCACGGCAGGTTTACTGATATCTGCTGCAATCAAAGTGTCCATACCCGTTTGCGCCATTGGCTGCGTGTAATAACCCTCACCACAACCAATATCAAGCCAGTTGATTGGCTGTCCTTTTTGGTTAGTCTTGACCTTTTCTAGCGACAGTAACTCTGCCATTTTTTGGCAAATTAAGTCATTTAACGACTGATAATGTCCCGCATTTAAAAACCGCTGGCGTGCTTCGATTGATTGCTGGCTGTCCCCTGGCGCTTTGGATTTTTTTTGTTGCACAGGCAACAGATTGACATAACCCTGACGCGCCACATCAAACGGATGAGCGGTTTGTTTAGGATTTAGGCTACCATCACATCGCCACGTATCCGCCGCTGGTATTAGAGGTGATTGGCAAAGGGGACATATAAATAAGGACACAAGCATCTCGAGGTCATAGCAATTTGGCTGATATTTTAACAAAATTCAGCTGTCGTAAGTAATAATAAAAGGCATGACACACCCTAACAAAGAGGCCATAAAATAAATAGTAAAAAAGCCACCTCAATTATTTTGAGATGGCTTTTTTAATCTTATCTTGTAGATGATCTAACGTAGCTTTAAAGTCATCAGACCAAGGATAACGAGAACAATAGCGATAATCCAGAATCTTGCCACCACTTGGGTTTCTTTCCAGCCAATTTCTTCAAAATGATGATGCAAGGGTGCCATACGAAAGACGCGTTTTTTGCGGAGCTTATACGAGCCAACTTGCAGCATCACCGACAACGCTTCGGCGACGAACAGCCCACCCATAATTGCAAAGGCGATTTCTTGACGAGTCATCACCGCAATCGTACCCAACATTGCTCCCAATGATAGCGCACCGACATCACCCATAAATACTTGGGCTGGATGAGCATTAAACCACAAGAAGCCTAATCCAGCGCCAATCATCGCCCCGCAGACAATAATCACTTCAGAGTTATAGGCAATATAAGGCACATGTAAATAATCGGCAAAACGTGCATCGCCTGACACATAGGCCATCGCGCCTAAACCTGCCGCGACCAATACTACTGGTAAAATCGCTAAACCATCCAAGCCATCGGTCAAGTTGACGGCATTTGATGCGCCATTTATCACAAAATAGGTAAAGATAATAAAGCCAATACCAAACGGCACTGCCGAAAAAGGAATCATCCAATCTTTAAAGATAGGTATTAACAAATCCTGCATTTCGCGAGTGGTATTAATATCCGGCTGTAGCGTGGCGATATAATATAAAGAAACACCGACGAATAACGCGCCCATGGATAGCCAAAAGTATTTTTTACGAGCGATGAGACCTTTGGGGTCTTTATATTTAATTTTAAGCCAATCATCGGCCCAGCCGACTGCACCGAAGATGACCATCACAACGAGCAAAATCCAAACATACGGATTACTCAAGCGCGCCCAAAGTAACGTCGATACCCCAATCGCACTCAAGATCAATACCCCACCCATGGTCGGGGTGCCCGTTTTTGCCAAATGCGATTGCGGTCCATCATTGCGAATCGCCTGACCGTATTTCAGTGCACGTAGGCGTCGAATGACACGCCCACCAAAAATCATGCTAAAGGCAAGGGCGGTAATGACCGCCAGTAACGCACGTAGCGTCAACGAAGAAACCGCAGAAAACGGCGTATAATACTGACCAAGCCAGCCAAACAACCAAACTAACACCGCCTACTCCTCGACTAGCGCATTGATAAGTGTTTCCATCTGCATGGAACGAGAGCCTTTGAACAACACCGTACAGGACTGAGCCTGTTGCGCTTGCAAGTAAGACTGTAAATACTGTAATAAACTATTTTTATCGGTAAACGCATGAGCACTGATATCAGAAATCTCTTGCGCCCCAGCCACGGTATAAGGTGCGTATTCACCCACACAAAGCAGCACATTGATACCAGTGGTCGCAATCGTACGGCCCAAACTCTGATGCTCGCTAATCGCCGCATCACCCAGCTCAGCGATATCACCCAATACCATCACTTGCGTGCCAGTCTGCGCTGCCAACACTTTTGCCGCAGCACGTACCGAATGTGGATTGGCATTATAAGTATCATCAATCAAGCGATGCATACCAAGCAGCTGGCTGTTTAAGCGGCCTTTGGCAGGACGCGCATTTTCAAGCCCGATAACAATGTCACTGACTTCAATATTTAGTGCATGGGCACAGGCAGCCGCAGCCAAGGCATTATTGACATTATGCTCGCCCGCTAGTGGCAAGTTGATATCATGTACTTGATTGCCAATATGCAATTTAAACTCACTGCGCTCAGGCTCGACATCTAAATGGCTGGCACTAACATCAGTATTACCAAAACCAATGACATGTGAGGTGTGTTTTTCCGCGATGCGGCGCAGCTGATTGGTAAAATCGTCTTTATCAGGAACAATGGCAAATTGCGTATCGCTCAAGGTATGATAAATCTCAGCCTTGGTTTGGCAAATACCTTCGCGGCTGCCAAATTCACCTAAATGCGCCGTGCCGATATTTAAAATACAAGCCACATCAGGCTGTACAATCTCAGTGGTATAAGCAATCTCACCAATATGGTTGGCACCCAATTCTAAAATGGCATAGCGATGATGATCTGATAGTTCGAGCAACATCATTGGCACACCCAAATCATTATTTAGGTTGCCACGGGTAATCAATGTCGGCGCCAGTCTGCCAAAGATACTGCCAAGCATCTCTTTACAGGTGGTTTTACCGCTCGAGCCAGTGATTCCAATTACCGTGAGATTTTGATGCTGCTGGCGGCGATAGGTGGCTAGCTGACCTAACGCTAAGCGCGTGTCACTGACAACCAACTGCGGGATCGTATTTGGATGAACAGTAGAAATAGGCTTTGATACGATAGCAGCGACCGCACCTTGTGATGCGGCCATCTCAATGTAGTCGTGTCCATCGAAATTATCACCACTCAGAGCCAAAAAGATATCACCCGCTTTTATGGTGCGGGTATCGGTAGCGATACGAGTGCTTTTAATATTATGATTTGATTCTACTTGCTCTTCACCCAGCTGCCAGCGCCCATTCACTGCCATTGTTGCCGCAAGCAGATTATCTGCTTGCCAAACATACAGCCCTTGCGACTGAATGATATTATCGTTGTCGGCTGTCATAGTGATTACCTTATATGATGACTACTTATTTTTTATATTAAAATATCAAAACTTATTTGAAAAAATTAAAAAATGGCTTGCAACCGCTGCTATTTATACGCGTCGAGCTTGCGCTAAAGCATGATGCAAAATAACACTGTCATCAAAATCATGACGGACATTATTAATTTCTTGATAGGTCTCATGACCCTTGCCAGCGATGACGACGATATCATCAGCAGCTGCATGATTGACCGCGTATTCGATGGCTGATCGGCGCGTAGGCTCAATATGAGTACGTTGATATTGCTCGGTATTCATCCCCGCTTGCATGTCTTGTAAAATCGCATTTGGGTCTTCGGTACGCGGATTATCTGCCGTCAAAATAACTTTATCTGCACCAGCCAATCCTGCTTGTGCCATCAATGGGCGCTTGCCAGCATCACGGTCACCGCCGCAACCAAACACAGCCCATAGCTGACCTTTACAATGGGTTTTAAGGCTAGCGAGCACCTGACTTAAGGCATCAGGTGTGTGGGCATAATCGACGATAAAACAGCCCTCATTCGACGGCACACGCTGCATACGTCCAACCGCACCTTGTAGCTGCGAGATAACGGCTGCAATGCGCTCCAAACCAATCCCTAGGGCTACAGCAGCGGCAATCGCCGCAAGCAAATTCGCCACATTAAAACGCCCGAGTAAGGGACTGACTATCTCTACACTACCCGCTTTCTCGTTACCGAAATCAGTACGCAGATTAACCTTAACCCCTTGCAAGCTCGGTGCGATTTCAGCGGCGACAAAGGTGGCTGTTTTCGAGGCGTCTAAACTATATGTCCAAACCGTTAAGCCGCTATTGTGCGCCGTATCAAGCATCACCGGCGCGTGCTCGTCGTCGATATTGATAATAGCGTGGGTCAAATCTGGGAAATGTGCTTTATCAAACAGTTTGGCTTTTGCTGCTGCGTACTCTGCCATGTCGGCATGATAATCTAGATGGTCACGGCTTAAGTTGGTATAAATCGCCACTGATACGGGCATACCTTGCAAGCGCTGCTGATCCAGACCGTGCGAGCTGGCTTCCAGTGCTAGGAGCTCAGCGCCTTCTACACCCATTTGATACAAGAACTGCTGGACGGCTAATGCGTCACCTGTGGTATGGCTGGCTGGCTCCAAAGCGCCTAGTCTCCCGTTGCCTGCCGTACCCATTACCGCGCTACTCATACCCGTCAATTGGGTCAATTGTGCGACCAATTGACTGATGGTCGTTTTGCCATTGGTACCCGTCACTGCGACGACCTTTGCCAAGCTTACTGGCTGCTGATACTGCAAACGTGCTTGAATTAAGCTTCCTAAAAAACCACGGATATTGGGCACATATAAAACAGGGCAAGGCAGCGCTGCAAGCTGCTGCTCGGCGCTAGGAGTGCTATCGTCTGTTAGAGAGATATTGGCATGTGGCGGTACATTTGCCTTAGCCATTAACGCGATAGGATCGATTTCCGATAGGATAAAAGCGGCACTTTCAGCAGCTTTTAAAAGATAGCCACGACTTTTTTGGCAGTTTGGTGTGTGGCTTTTTAATAGGACAAACACATCGCTCGGCTCTAGCTGACGACTGTCTAAACAGAACTGCTGAAATGGCATATTAGCAACCGCACTGGTTAGACTTGAATTAGCCTGAGCGAATGGTCTTGGTGTTAATGATTCTTGTATGGTTGACTGGATGATAGGCGGCGATATCAACGCCGTTAATGCCTGCTGCAAATTATCATTATTGCGGTCGCTGGCTTCGAGCAGTTGTTGCAAGCTCACAGTAACGCTGCTTGGCGACATGGTAGACAGGGTCATGGGCAAATCCTAAACAGTTAACACAAATCAAATAATAAATAGCTGAACCAGTAAAAAGCTGACTTCCATAGGCTTACCACTATGGTTATGGGTCTTCCGTTTTTAATGGTTTATCCAAAGGCACATTATATAACCGCAGCGCCTCTTTCATGACGTTATGAAAAACGGGGGCTACTGTTAAACCAGCATAAATCTGACCACGTGGATCTTCGATTAACATCACTCCGACCAGCCTTGGGTTGGATGCTGGCGCCATACCCGCAAAGACGTTGCGATATTGATCGGTATAATAACCGCCTTTTGGATTGATACGCCGTGACGTACCGGTTTTACCAGCGACTCGATAACCATCAATAGCCGCGCCTTTTGCCGTACCGCCAGTTTCGGTGACGCCTTCCATCATTTGCACGATAGACATCGCTTGTTCGTGCGCCATAATGCGTTTACTTGGCTGCGATTTGTCATCTTTGATGAGGGTCAATGGATGCATCACCCCACCTGCTGCTAGCGCTGAATAAGCCTGCGCTACCTGCGCTAATGTCACTTGTATGCCATAGCCATAACTGACTGTCGCCCGTCTTGAAGTTTCTTTTTCTTTTGGTGTGACGACAAGTCCACTTCCTTCACCTGGGAACTGTAGCGGTGTTTTTGCGCCAAAACCAAACTTCTTTTGCATGTTAGTAATGCCATCAGCTGGTAGAGACAACGCAATTTTGGTAGAAGCCACGTTACTGGATTTTTGGATTAGCGTCGCCATATTAATCATCCCCAGATTATTATGGTCACGAATGGTATAACCACGGACGCGAATGGAGCCAGGGTTGGTATCGATCAACGAGGTAGTAGTATATTTACCCGAATCTAAAGCCGCAGCAACCGTGAATGGCTTCATCACCGAACCGGGTTCAAAGACATCAAGAAGTGCACGGTTACGCTGGTTTTCACCAGTCATTTCATTGAGGTTATTAGAATTAAACGATGGCCATGTCGATAGTGCCAATACTTCACCAGTTTGGACATCCACCACCATGCCTGTTGACCAGCGGGCTTTTTGTAAGCGGCCTGCTTTTTCTAACTCTTTATATAGCAAGTACTGCAGACGCGAATCGATGGTCAATGCCACATTTTTGCCTGGCACTTCTGGTTCAACCTGTTTAATCTCTTTAAGACTGTTTTGTTTGGCATCTTTTAACACCAGAACCTTACCATCTTCGCCTGCCAGCTCAGTTTCATACAAACGCTCAACACCAGCACGCCCTTCGTAACCACCGTCAGGGTCACTGGCGTTTTGACCCATAAAGCCCAATAGCTGCGAGTTGGGTTGCGGCTGTGGATAATAACGCTGAAAGAAGTTTTTCTCATACACGCCAGGGAAATCAAGCGAGCTAACACTTTGAGCAATCTCAGGCGTTACTTTATTCAGCAGTGGCAAGTAGTGCGAGCCTGCACCTGATGGTAGTGCCGCTTTGACCGCTGCTTCATCAGTCACATCGATACTATCGTCGATAGCGGTGACTCTTTTTAGCTCGGAGACCGAAATATTGGCGGACGCAGCAAGCTGAGTTAAGTCCATATTATCCAGACGCTTTTGCATACGAGAGATCAGCTGCGGGCTGTTAGGATTGGTAATAATAATCCGCTTGAGCTCGTAATATTCACGCGCGTAATCATGCGGACTAAAGGATACGGTTGCCAGTGGCGCGCTGACCGCGAGAGGCAAGTCATTACGATCGGTAATCATGCCACGATAAGATTTTTGCGTGCGCACGCTGGTAATGAGCTCATTGCCCTTATCTTGATAAAACTGCGCATTGGCCACTTGGAGATAGTAAGCACGACCGATGAGCGCTGCTAAGATAATAAGCGCCAAACCCCAAACGGTACGAAAACGGTTTTTATCTTGTTCAAAACCACCGCGAGAGGAAGCACCCGAAGCCTTACTAGAAAAAACCATCTTACTTTTACGGTTTTTTACACTGGTATAGGCGCCTTGATCCTCATTGTTTTTTAGGCGACCAAACAGCTTGGCTTTGCGATTCTCAGCGGATTTATTGTTCGGTTTGCTGCTCGTTTGACCCGATTTAGCGGCACTAGCACGGCGCAACGGTTTGGTTACCTTGCCGCTGGCTGATTTTTTATTGGTGTTTTTTACTGAGTCTTTACCAGTTTTGGATTTGGACTTTTTCTCACTCATTGTCCTGCCTCCACTAGGTCAGAATTGGTTGCAGCAACCTCAGGAGGTACGACTCCAGCAGTATCATTCGTCGAATCTGTTTCGATAATATCTGAATCATTAGCAGCAACGGTATCTGAACTACTGGAAGAATCAGTCAATGCTACCGCAACCGCTGCCCCCGGTTGAATAATCAGCTTGTCTTTGAGGGTTGGCGAAAACATGCCTAACTCAGCAACCGCACGACTGGCAATTTGCGGCGTCGCACTAAAAGTCTGCTGTTCAATAAGTAGGCGCTGATGTTCTACTTGGAGCTTACGTTCTTGTTTTTTCATGTCTTGCAAGGTTTTATAGTCCTGATGATATTGCTGAACACCTTCAGCAGTTTTGATACCGCTCCATAAAATAGCCGCTGCCAATAGTAATAATATGACCACATAAATACTGACCACATTGAACCGGCGCACGAACAATTCGCCAATATCGGTATTAGGTGGCGGTGCGGTGCGGCGGTTGGTAGGTTTGTCAGATATTGCCATGACGATCTCAAAAAAGTGGAATTCAAAGTATAAAAACGCGATAACGGGTTGTGAGTAATAAAACCCTCATGCGCCATCAACACCCTCAACAAAGGTAAAACCATACAAAAAGGTAACTGCCGAGCCTAGCAGACAATGTTTACAGATTTTTAACAGCTGCGTAAGTATTAAAATAATTAATCATAAACAACTAGGGGCTGTATAGAATTGGGAGATAGTTGAAAAAAATAAGCAACGCCTTACACTCTTGTTTACCACAACAAAGAGAA
>NZ_RRYW01000102.1 GCF_014861365.1 Psychrobacter sp. FME6 | reverse complement strand
TTTGTGTCTTCATAACCTCAAATATATCATCTTGCTTTGGCTGTCACCCTCCTTTATTTCTTCAGCATACTTTCTGACACACCACCAAGTAAATCTATTATAAGGTCAAAAAACTTATAAAGTTGACGGTATTTTTAACTGGTTTAATGTTTATTATTAAAAATATGGTTTTATGAGTTGTGAAGTCAATAAGTATAATGATAATATATTTAAAGTTAACCAAAAAGTCAGCTTCAAAGGAGAAGTAGTGACCGGTTGCTTAAAATACGGAATATTGATTGGCTAAAAGCCAAATTAAATGGACGTTTTATTTCAATCTTCGTAGCTACTACGAGACGTTTAGGCCTCTCGTACAGATACTGAAGCTCCATCCCCAATAAAGATTAAGCCTGAGCAAGTCAGAAGTCTGAAAGGCAGTCAGCTTATTCAATAACTGTATAACTATCAGTATTGATGTAGGTATGATGATCGTCATCGTATAAATTTTATTACTATAATAATTGAATACTACTTTAGGGCAGTGTCGTTGTATGCGGCCGACCTTTGAGATATTGATTGTTACTATATTATTATTCGATTAAAGATAAAAGTTTACTTTTTTATCTTCCTTTTATCCAGACAGCCGAGTATTGCTATGATTAATTTTTATCTAAACGGGAAGCTCCATGAGCTGACCCACCTTAACCCTAATACCACGGTTCTTGAGTATCTGCGCTTGCACGAACGACAGACTGATACCAAAGAAGGCTGTGCTAGTGGTGACTGCGGCGCCTGTACGGTTATGGCTCAGCGACTACCTATTGATGATATAGAACAGGCTAGTGCCACTCCTTTTTATACCCTAAACTCTTGCATTACTTTATTGTCACTCATGGATGGTCATCATCTTATGACCGCCGCTTATCTGGCGGATAATCCTGAACATCACCCAGAGCGTGCTTTATTACATCCAGCACAGCAAGCAATGGTCGATTGCCATGGCTCGCAGTGCGGTTTTTGTACGCCGGGTTTTGTCATGTCGTTGGCCAGCGTTTATGAAAACCAGCGCTTGCAAAAAAACCAAGACACGACCACTGATGACCTAGACTACGATGACATTGTTGCCTCCATCTCAGGGAATCTATGCCGTTGTACGGGTTATCGTCCTATCATCGACGCAGGTTTGGCGATGGAAGGTATTGGTCAGCAGCGCGATGCTGACCAAACCGCCGCTAAAGATTTCACCATCAATCTAGCCACGGATGCAATGGCTAGTAGCAAAAATACTGCCTCAACGAAACTAAGTGCTATCAAGCCTGTCCTTACTCAAGAGTCGCGCAAGCTATTTATGCCGACGTCAATCGATGCGCTAAATCAAGTCCTAGCAGCCAACCCGACAGCGACTATTTGGGCCGGCGGAACAGACTTAGGGTTAAGCGTGACTCAACATATGGTTGACCATGAGGTGATTGTTCAGCTGTCTGCTATCGAGGAGCTTAAGTCTTGGTCACTGACTGGTTCTGATGAGCCAACAGATGGCGATAAAAAGACTGAGCAAGTACCAACCCAATCGTTAGTGCTGGGCGCTGGCATGAGCTATCAGCAAATGCTGCCTGTGCTTGAGCAGTACTTTCCTGAGTTTGCTGCGATATTCGAGCGTATTGCCTCTCCGCAAATTCGCAATATGGGTACTATCGGTGGAAATATTGCCAATGCCTCACCGATTGGAGATTTGCCGCCTATTTTATTGGCATTAGATGCGCAGGTTTATTTGCGTCATTGTGCTAGTGATAGCAATGACAATAATCATAGTCAGGCTTCTTACACTGACGAAACCATTTCTTTATCCGCATTTTTCCTAGATTATAAAAAGACCAAGCTGCGTGCAGGAAGCTATGTAGTCGACATACATATTCCACTGATGCAAGACAATCAGCATCTATATATCCATAAGATTAGTAAGCGTTACGAAGATGATATTTCTGCCTGCTTGTTGGCTGCGAGAATCGATTTGTCAGCAGATGGTAAGACCATTGAGCAAGCAAATCTTGGGCTTGGCGGTATGGCGGCGATACCTTTATTGGCTGAGAGTTGTCAGCAAGCTTTAATTGGACAGTCCGTGGATGTTGCCAGCTTTGAGACAGCCGCACAAATGCTGTCGATGGATGTGTCGCCAATGACGGATGTAAGAGCCAGTCGTGAATATCGAATGCATGTGATGCAGCGGCTAATTATTAAATGTGGTAAGCAATTGGTAGCAGGCATGCAACCTGCAAGTGCTTGATAGATAACATTAATATCTTAAGTTACCCTAAATTACCTTTGCTAAAAAAATATAAGAGAGAGCCATTATGAGTCATCATTCTTCATTATTTGACAGCTACAGTACTCGCCGCATTCGTCCACCCAAAAATAAAATCGGTACCGCAGTCAAGCATGACAGCGCTATCAGCCATGTGATGGGCACCGCGACCTATGTAGATGATATGCTAAAACCACAAGATACGTTACATTTAGCCATAGGCAAAAGCGATCACGCTCATGCCAGAGTATTGAGCATGGACTTGAATGCGGTAAGGGCAGCAGATGGGGTAATCGACGTTATTACTTTTAAAGATTTGCCAGCCAAAACCGATATCGGTCCAGTATTCGATGGTGACCCGTTGATGGTAGATGAGATCACAGAATACGCTGGACAAACTTTATTTGCCGTCGTCGCCACCAGTCATCGTGCAGCCAAAAAAGCCACGCTTAACGCTATTGTAGAATATGAACCATTACCAGCAATATTGACTATTGATCAAGCACTTGAGCAAGAGCAATTTGTGCGTCCCAGCCACTTTATGGAGCGCGGCGATGCGCAAGCTGAGTTAAAATCGGCACCGACGCGCATCTCAGGCCATATACATATGCTCGGCCAAGAGCATTTTTATCTTGAAGGACAGGTATCCTATGTCGTGCCTTGTGATGATGGCGGTCTGGAAGTTTATACCTCATCGCAGCATCCGAGTGAAGTGCAGCAACTGGTTGCCGAAGTGGTGGATCTGCCTTTTCACGCAGTCACAACAATCGTGCGTAGAATGGGTGGCGGCTTTGGTGGTAAAGAGACACAAGCTGCCGCTTGGGCGTGTCTGTGCGGTGTCGTTGCCAAACGCCATAATGTCCCAGTAAGCATGCGTTTAGATCGTCAGGATGACATGGTGGTCACTGGTAAACGCCATGAATTTGCCAATCGATATGATGTCGGTGTCAATGATGAAGGTCAAGTGCTAGGCGTCGATATGCAGCTATCAGGACTATGTGGTTATTCACCAGATTTGTCCGATGCCATTGTCGATCGGGCGATGTTCCACTGTGATAACGCTTACTATTATCCAGCGGCACAAGTAGCAGGTCATCGCTGTAAGACCCATACGGTATCGAACACCGCTTATCGAGGTTTTGGGGGCCCACAAGGTTTATTGACTGCCGAATATATGATGGATCATATCGCTTATACGCTGGGTAAAGATCCTTTGCAAGTGCGTTTAGCGAATCTATATAAAAACGGTCAAAGCACCCATTATGGTCAGCCGATTGAGCATTTTGATTTGGCTACTATTATGCAGACGCTAGCCGATGACAATGAGTATGATAAGCGCCGTCAGCAGATTACAGAAGCCAACCAAAAGGCTGAAGCCGAAGGCAGTGATAAGCGTTTGGGTCTGGCTCTAACCCCTGTGAAATTTGGGATTTCATTTACCGTGCAAACGCTGAATCAAGCGGGAGCCTTAGTGCTGATCTATACCGATGGTACGATTCAGGTCAATCACGGTGGTACCGAAATGGGGCAAGGGCTGTATATCAAAATCGTCCAAATCGTCGCCAATGAATTTGATGTCGATTCAGATACCGTCAAAGCAACTGCAACACGCACGGATAAAGTGCCGAACACGTCACCGACGGCTGCTTCATCGGGTACGGATATGAATGGTAAAGCGGCGCAAAATGCTTGTATCACTATCAAAAACCGTTTAATTGAGTTTGCCGCTGAGCACTTTGAAGTAGCTGCAGAAGATATTAGGTTTGAGAATAACCATGTCCACGTCGGCAATAAAGAAACATTCACCTTTGCTGAATTTGTGCTACTGGCTTATCAACATCGTATTAGCTTATCTTCTACTGGTTATTATAAAACGCCAAAGATATTTTATGACCGCTCAAAAGCGTGGGGTCGTCCATTCTTCTACTTTGCGCTAGGTGCCGCTTGTTCTGAGGTTGAAATTGACACCTTAACAGGAGAGTATAAAGTGCTGCGCTGCGATATCTTACACGATGTCGGCCAGTCGATTAACCCGGCTATTGATATCGGTCAGATTGAAGGTGCCTTTGTCCAAGGCATGGGCTGGCTCACCGCTGAAGAATTAATCTGGGATAAAAAAGGCAAATTGGCGTCTAATGCGGCGGCAAATTATAAAATTCCAACGGCCCATGATTTACCGAAGCAATGGAGCGTCAAACTGTTTGATCGCAAAAATGAAGAGCAGACCATTTATAACTCCAAGGCCGTTGGAGAGCCACCATTCATGCTAGCGGCCAGTGTCTGGTGTGCGATTAATAATGCGATTGCCAGCTTAGGTGATTATAAGAAAAACCCAGAGCTGAGCATGCCTGCTACGCCAGAAGCGGTACTAAAGGCAGTGATGCGACTGCAAGATCAATCATGGGAGATTGCTTCTCAATCAGAGGAGGACACTGTCGATAGCTTAACGCCAGCTGATGACGATTGCGGGATTGATGATGATCGCGTGCTGCCGCAGCAAGTCCCGCATGGTGAAGATGTCAATCCGCCAGAGGCTGATGGTCAATTGGTCGATGAGCAGCCTGAGGCGATAGAAAATCCCAATGTATCAACGGCTCGTGGACCTGCGCACAGTGAATAATTCAGCAGCGCGACAAGTATCATCGCCATCATCATCGCTGCCACCGACGCGCTGGTATGACGGACTGGCGCAGTATCAGCAGCGCGGTATTGCTCACGTTTTGGCGACGGTCGTTGCAGTGAATGGCTCAGCACCTCGGGCGCTACAATCTAAAATGATTGTGACGCTTGATGCTTGCTGTGACACCTTGGGTGGTGGCAGTTTGGAGCATGATGTGACGATAACTGCTAGGCAGTTGCTGAATGGTGAGCTAGATCCAAATGAATCCAGAGGCTTTAAGCCATTAAAAGAAGGTAAGTCTAAAAAAGCGCATGAAGTACGCCGCGATGCCGTCTATGCCAAGCATTATCCATTGGGTGCTACATTAGCCCAATGCTGCGGTGGCAGTGTGACCGTCATGTTTGAATGTTTTAATGTGACGCCGCCCATGTCGCTGTTAGTGTTTGGGGCAGGGCATGTCGCAGCTGCCTTGATGACCATACTCGCTGAGCTGCCTTGCCAAGTGGACTGGGTGGATAGCCGGCCTGAGATGTTTGAGCGTTATCTGACTGATGATTCTGCGGCGGTAGATGGGCAAGTTGCTTATCAATTACCGCCGCATATTCGCCCGCATATTGACGAAGATCCGGTTGATTTTGTCCAACCGTTTATTGCGAATAGCATGAAAGGTACCTCAGCAAGAAAAGGCACTCAACACTTTGTATTGGTTATGACCCATGATCATAGTCTTGATTTTGAGTTGGTACGTGCCACGCTGGATGCTTATATAAAAGTCGATTCAGAGATTGGTACAGAATTTGATACAGAATTTGATAATGCAATACCAAACTCTGACAATACTATCAGCATCGATGAAAATTCGTTACCGTCGACAGCGTACCTTGGCTGTATCAGCTCGGCAACCAAAGCCAAACGTTTTAGAGATCGATTGCTGCAACGTGGCTATAACGAACAAATCGTCGATAAACTAACTATGCCCATTGGTCTTGATGTTGGTGGTAAAGAGCCGATGGCGGTTGCAATCTCCATCGCCGCGCAAGTTTTGCAGCTTTATAATCATTTATAACTAGAATTAACCATCACTGATATAAACCCTAACCGATAGATTTCTAATTATTTATAAGTCTGTCCACCATTATAAATCACACTGTTATTAGCTTGGGTTAGCCATAATGATATATGGGCTGCACTCAGTAGCTTTGTGTTCGCACTATGGTGGGTCGACGATATTTATTAACTTTGACGCAAATACTTATTACTTATTGTGAGATTTTATTATGACCATACATATTTATCAGGCGCAATTGCTGCACTATTTGACCGAAGAAAATCTTGCTAACAGAATGCAGCGCGCCACTTCGGATGCGGCTGATTTAACAAATACTGAGCGCCCAGACCTTACGGTGGTAGATAAAAACGTCACCTTGTTACCTGTTATCGCAGGCGTGAAAGTTTACCCTGAATATATTGCCGATGCTGCGCTGGTGGTCGATGATGCAACGGGTTGTGTGGTAGATTACGGCAGTAAAAAAGCCATCATGGCAGAATATGCTAGTAGTAGTGCCCAAGAAGGCAAAGCGCCGGTAAAGATTCATGATTACCAAGATAAGCTTATCATGCCAGGCTTTATTGACACCCATGTACATTATCCGCAGATAGATATGATTGCAGCGTTTGGTGAGCAATTGCTTGATTGGCTCAATAACTATACTTTTGTCACCGAAGCTAACTTTGGTGATCCAAAAGTGGCGCACGATACTTCAAAGTTTTTTTTAAACCAGCTGCTTGCCAACGGTACCACCAGTGCCTTGGTATTTTCAACCAGCCATCCTGAATCGGTTGAAGCCTTTTTTACTGAAAGCGAACGTCTAAATACTCGTATGATTACTGGTAATGTATTGATGGATCACAATGCGCCTGAGCATTTGTGTGTGCCAACAGAGCAAGGTATCCGCGATACACAAAATATCATCGATAAATGGCACGAACGTGGCCGTCAGCATGTGGCGATTACGCCAAGATTTGCCATTACTTCGACGCCAAAACAATTGCAAATGACAGGTGAGCTCTATCGCAGCTATGATAGTGTGTATCTGCAAACGCATCTGGCTGAAAATCTCGATGAAGTGGCTTTTGTACGTGAGCTTTATCCCAACCATAAAGGCTATCTCGACGTTTATCACGATTTGGGGTTATTGGGTCGGCGCACGACTTTAGCACACGGTATCTACCTTGAAACAGCAGAGTATGAAGTGCTGCGTGATACTGGCACCCAAATAGCCCATTGCCCAACGTCCAATTTATTTTTAGGTAGTGGTTTGTTTGATTTGTCCAAAACGCTGAGCTATACCGGTGTCAGTATTGCCACTGATGTAGGTGCAGGGACCAGTCTGTCAATGTTAACGACTTTATCAGAAGCTTATAAAGTTCAGCAGTTACAAAGCAATCCGTTATCAGCACATCAAGGGTTGTACCAAATTACCTTAGGCAATGCCCAGTCGCTATTATTAGATGACAAAATTGGTAATTTTATGCCTAATAAAGAAGCGGATTTTGTGGTGATAGATATGGGTGGTACTGATTTAATGGAGCGCCGCATGACACAGACTAAGTCACTTGCCGAGCAGTTATTTGTGCTGATGATGCTCGGTGACGATAGGGTCATTGAAGAAACCATTATCGCTGGCGTAAGCCGTTATAAAAAAGCGACTGCTGTATAAGAGGTGTTGATTCATAGCTTAACTATGAATCAAACGGAGATTTTGAAAGCGCGCCGCGTTCATTTATTAGGATTTTTAAGTCTTAATACTATAAATGCGGAGCGCTTTTTCTAATTTAGTATCTATTACTCCTGAGAATCATCAAGCCATACCCAACCGTTTTCTAGCCATTCGCTTAAGTCGTCTGGGTCAATAGCAGTAACATCTTGACCTTGTAAACGCTCGCCATTTGCTAGACGTACTAGCGCCGCTATCGCTGAGTCATCAAGACCATCAAGTCGCTGACCATTGGCGTATAGCACGATGCCATCATCCGTCTGACTGTATAAAAGACGATTACTATAATCTGCTTGTAGCGTTGCGCCCTCAGTCAAAGCTTGCATCAGCTCATCGGTATCCAGCGTTTCTTCTGGCATCAGCGCATCATATTGACGTTTGCTGACCACTTCAGCGACTGCCTGACGAATAATATCGTCACCACGCTCAGACTGGAGCATGTGTAATAGCTGAGCTTTGATCGCCTCGATACTGTCAGCTTGTAATTCACCTGATGCTTGTAGCGCTTGAGGCAATAACATAGGAACAAATAAATCGCTATCGTTGGTAGCGATATCCGCCATATTGTCGATGACTTGCATCAAGTTCGGACGACGACAGCCAAAAGAGAAGGTTAGGCAGTCATCTTGGGCGACACCAAAATGTGACAACTTCGGTGGCACATAAAGAACATCACCCGCTTCTAATATCTCATCAAAGACAATCTCGCCCATATCATTGAAAAGCCGAATAGGCTCATCAGCGACAAACTCAGTATCTTTATCGCAAAACTTGCCCAGTTGCCAACGGCGCTGACCATAACCTTGCGCTAAAAAAACATCGTAATCGTCATAGTGCTTACCAACCGAGCCGCCTTTTGGTGCATAGGAAACCATAATATCGTCACGTTGCCACTGTGGTATAAAGTCAAAGGCTTGCCACAATTGCCCAAGCTCAGGTGACCATTGTTCTAAGTTCTGTACCAATACCGTCCATTGCTCAGGCAAGTTATCAAAATCTGTTTCAGTTAGTGGGCTTTTTTTAAGCTGCCATTGCGGTGTATCTGCTTGTTTAACGCTGGCTTGGGTAAGCAGACGCGCTGAGGCATCTTCTTCTAGCGCTAAACCAAGCATATCGTCTGGCTCAAACATATCAATTAATTGTGGTAAGCCTTGCTTAATAAGTAGCGGTTTTTTTTGCCAGTATTCTGTTAAAAACTGCTCTGGAGTAATGGAGTCGGGCAAACAAAGGGGTATAGTACTCATTAATAAATCCGTATCTTTATATGGGCATGAGATTAATAGTAAGGATAGCTTTATAGGAGGCGTTTATTAGTTTATTATTATCACCTATCTGATGACTATCGCTTAAATGATGATTATCATCCAATCACTTGTAGGATATTTATGAAAAAATTACAGTTTATCGTCATCATCACTAGCGTGTTTATGCTACAGGCTTGTGTGCATAAAATCGTTACCGTACCTGCTAAAGTGGTTTATAAAACCACCAAAGGCGTGGTCAAAGGTACGGCTGCGGTTGGTAAAGCCATCATACCAGGCGACAGTGATGACGATGATGATAAAAAGGATAAAAAATAAAACCTTACCCGTTAACTATGAGTTTTTAAGACAAATCGGTGTAATGGACAAAATTCATGCTAAAAAGTAGAAGGTAGTCGCTAATGGACATA
>NZ_RRYW01000101.1 GCF_014861365.1 Psychrobacter sp. FME6 | reverse complement strand
TTCTCGCTTGTGTCTTTATCTGGCTGCCGCTGATTTGAATTCTATACAGCCCCTATATTTAAATTTTATATTTATTATTAAAAAACAAACCTTGTCGGGGTGCTTTGATTTTGACGCTTTAACTACAATCAAAATCATGGCTGAGAGTTACCCGCGAACCTGATGCAGTTAGCACTGACGTAGGAAACAAGCGTGTCGATATATAAGTCACATTTACTTCATATTTTGCCAATCTATTAAACCTAGACGGGCAAATTTTTTGTGCCTTATCAATTCTCGTTTCCTGCCATTTGCTTGCTTGCATTTTATAACAGTAAGTGAAAACTATGGATTACCAAACGCTACGTCACAATTGCCCCACATGGGATGATTACATTCAGCACGACTTTGTCAAACAGCTGACCGCTGGCACACTCGCCCCTGACAGCTTTCGCCACTACCTTGTGCAAGACTATTTATACTTAATTCACTATACCCGCGTGATGGCGCTGAGCGTGTATAAGAGTGACACACTGGCACAAATGCGCGTCGGTCAAGCAGGTATCAATGCCATGCTCGATATGGAAATCGCCATGTACTTGGACTTCTGTCGTCAGTGGAATATACCACTTGAACAAGTAGAAAACGCCCCTGAATCTGCCGTCACCATCGCCTATAGTCGCTATATATTAGACGCGGCTATGTCAGGCTCGCTGGCCGAACTGTATGCCGCTATTGCGCCTTGCTTAATGGGCTATGGAGAAATTGGCAGATGTATCAAAGATGAGGGTTTTATCGATAACAACCCTTATCAACCATGGATTGACGTGTTTTCTAGCGATGAGTTCCAAGTAATTACCGCGCAGAACGAAGCACAGATTAATACGCTATTAGCCGATGCCAGCCCTGCTCAAGCAGACAAGTTCCAACGGTTATTTAACACCGCCGCACGTATGGAAGTTAATTTTTGGCAGCAGGCGTTAGATTTGTCTTAACTTATACTCAATCTAGCTTGATTCTAAAAAAGCCCTCTAAAATCAAAAACAATGACCAATAATAATGATCAACAAGGAGAAACATCATGGCAGCATTCGATGAACACGCAAGCGCGTACGACAGCTGGTTTTTTGACAACCAAAACTTACTGACCAGTGAGCTCAAACTGGTCGCTCACTTCTTAGATAAAGATAGCGAAATATTGTCTATCGGCTGTGGTAGTGGTCTTTTCGAATCCCTGTTAGCCAAAGATTACGGCATTCATATCACGCATGGTATCGAGCCATCGAAAGACATGGCTGAAGTCGCTGAGAAACGCGGCTTGCAAGTAGATATCAGCTCTGCCGAAACCTGCGAGATTGCGCCTAATAAATTTGATATTATTATGTTTAATGGCAGCGTCAGCTATATCAGGGATTTGGATGTCTGTATCAAAAAGGCCTTTGATGCTCTAAAGACTGGCGGCAAACTTATCCTGATTGATGTGCCAAAAGAAAGCGGCTTTGCCAGCTTATACAATTTAGCGAGCGCGGTAGATACGTGGGAACATCCATTACTCGAACACATCTCCCCTGCTGACCCTTATCCTATTGAGCTGGTGAAGTCAGCAAACTGGCGTACCTCTGATGAGAAAATCGAATTAATGCAAGCCAATGGTTTTGTCGATTTCGAATATGCGCAGACTTTATTGACCCATCCTATGTATGCCAATGACAAGGTACAAGAGGTCATCGAAGGCTACGATCGCGGCGATTATGTGGCGGTATGTGGTTATAAAAACCCCAGTTCGGGATAAGGGCTCAAAGAAAAGATAAAAAAAGAAGCCCGAAGTTGCTAAAGTAAGTTTACCAAGACCACTTAAGCAAAAAGGACTTCTTACATGGACAACCTAACCGAACTATACTGCCATATTGACGACTTTTATCAGCAATTCAAACCTGAGTTTGACTCTCATTTAATCGCAACGGGCCGTCAACGGCTAAGAGCATGCCAGATAAGTGTAGCAGAGATTATGACCATCTTGGTACTGTTTCATCAACTGCGGTATCGACAGTTTAAGGCGTTTTACTACCATCACATGCTTGGCATGATGAAACGGGAGTTTCCAAATCTGCCGAGCTACTCGCGATTTATAGAGCTAGTGCCGCGCAGTATCATGCCACTGTGCAGCTACTTGCAAAGCATAATGGGTGACTGTACGGGTATCAGCTATATTGATTCAACCAAGATAGCAGTTTGTCATAACAAGCGTATCTACCGTCATAAAGTCTTTGAAGGACTTGCAACCCGAGGCAAAAGCAGCATGGGCTGGTTCTATGGCTTTAAGCTGCACGCCATTATCAATCATAAGGGCGAGCTTGTATCTGTTAAAGTCACTGCGGGTAATACGGATGATAGAGCGCCAGTTAAGGATATGGCAACGTCTTTATTTGGAAAACTATTCGGTGATAGAGGCTACATCAGTAAAGCACTAAACGCGTGGCTCACAAAACACAGTGATACTAGGCTGATAACGAAACTTCGGCGTAATATGAAACCCCAATTACTTGAGCCTATGGATGAGGCACTACTCAATCATCGCTCTTTGGTTGAAACGGTGTTTGGAGAGCTTAAAAACTTGTGCCAAATCGAACACTCACGCCATCGTAGTGTCACGGGGTTTATCACAAACTTGCTGTCGGGTTTGATTGCTTATTGCTGGTTTCCGTATAAACCCACCATCAAAAACATGCCTCAGCAGGGACAGGTAGCGACATTGTAAATAGTATCAATGAGTTACAATGTGGCTTATCCTGAACTGGGGTTATAAAAAATAACGATTTTAATATGAGTTATCGTTGGCTGACCCTTGAATAATATGATGAGTGGCCTTATAAATGGTGCATAAAGCGCTTATCGGCATAACCCATAAGCTCATATTTTCACAAAGATAAGGACAACATCATGACTGATGATCCAAAAGACACCACTAACCCAAATCAAACGCCTAAAAGAGAAGTCAAAGTCACTGAGCTGGTCGCCAATGACGGTATCTTAAAAGGTAAAAAAACCGACGTACAAAATCCTGAGCTGTGGCAGTTCCCAATGAACTACCCACTTAGCATCATCGGTCATGAAGGCGAGCACGATAGCTTACTCAATGAAGTGAAGCTTATCCTTGGTAGCCAGTTTCCAGAGTTTGATTTGGCGTCTATGGAAGTTAAACCGTCAAAAACAGGACGCTTCCATTCGGTGCGTGCCAATTTATACTTGACCACCGTTGAGCAAGTGAACACGCTTTATGCATCACTTGATAATGCAAAAACGGTACGCATGGTCGTCTAATCATAGTTTTATCAATTTAAGAAAAACCAGTCCGTTTTTCGTCCGAATCGTCACTCATATGGGTGGCGATTTTCTATTGGCTGGGGTACAATCACCACCCGAAATATGCGCGCCATTCAGCAGATTTGCGCTCGTTAATTTAGCCGACAATAAAAAGTAAATTCGCGCCATTTTTTACAAAACTTTTATTATTTTTCTTATTGGCGTCTAACCCTTATCCCATCGTCCTTTGCTAAAATTTGGACACGCTTTACCCTCTCATCAACATAGTTTGCCGCTAAAATCAATATAGCATTTTCAAAATTTTCCCGCTATATTGTGTCCACCTACTAACAAATACGCTATATGTAGTGCTCAGTGATTTAAACCCTCACTATGAGCAATGGCATCGTTTTGCCTAAAAAAACACTCTGCCGTGACAGGATGTTATAGCGTAATAAAGATAGCGTGATAAAGAATGCCCGCCGGTATTAACCGCGCCGCATTACTATAAGTAACACTATAAGCATCATTATAAATTAATTGCCCAGCAATCAACTTACGAGGTCAGCATGACACATATCGATAAAATCCAAGTAACCAAACGTGATGGACGTTTAGAGCCTATTGATTTAGATAAGATTCACAAGGTTATCGAGTGGGCTGCTCATGATTTAGATAATGTGTCGGTATCACAAGTTGAGCTAAAGTCGCACATTCAGTTTTATGAAGGCATCAAAACTCGCGATATTCACGAGACCATCATCAAGTCTGCCGCTGATCTTATCTCTGAAACCACGCCTGACTATCAGTATTTAGCCGCGCGTTTGGCCATCTTCCATTTGCGTAAGATTGCTTATAATAAATTCACCCCTCCTCACTTGTATGACCATGTTAAAAAGCTAACTGATGCCGGTAAATACGATCAGCATATCCTAGCTGACTATAGCCGTGCGGAATTTGATGAATTAGAAGAATATCTTGACCACTGGCGCGATATGAATCTTGCTTATGCTGCTGTTGAGCAAATGGCGGGTAAATACCTTGTGCAAGACCGCGTCAGCAAAACGGTTTATGAAAGCCCGCAGTTCTTATATATGCTGGTTGGTATGTGTCTGTTTGCTAACTATGACAAATCTGAGCGTATGAGCTACGTTAAACGCTTCTATGATGCGACCTCACAATTTAAAATCTCGCTACCAACGCCTATCATGTCTGGTGTGCGCACCCCATCGCGCCAGTTTAGCTCGTGCGTCTTAATCGAATGTGGTGATAGCTTAGACTCAATCAACGCCACCACCAGCGCCATCGTACGCTATGTGTCACAACGTGCCGGTATCGGCATCAATGCCGGTCGTATTCGTGCCCTTGGTAGCCCGATTCGTGGCGGTGAAGCCCAGCATACTGGTTGTATTCCATTCTATAAACTGTTCCAAACAGCGGTTAAATGCTGCTCACAAGGCGGCGTACGTGGCGGTGCAGCGACGTTATTTTACCCATTATGGCATTTAGAAGTTGAGTCGTTATTGGTACTCAAAAACAACCGCGGCGTCGAAGACAACCGCGTGCGTCATATGGATTATGGCGTACAGTTAAATAAAACCATGTATACCCGCCTCATCAAGGGTCAAGATATCTCCATATTCTCTCCAGGTGATACCCCTGGTTTGTATGACGCGTTCTTTGAAGATCAAGACAAGTTCGAAGAGCTATACACCAAATACGAAAATGACCCGAGCATTCGCAGCCGTCAAATCCCAGCAGCAGATTTGTTTAGTCTGATGATGCAAGAGCGCGCCAGCACTGGTCGTATCTATATCCAAAACGTCGATCATTGCAACACCCATAGCCCATTTGATGCGACCGTTGCGCCGATTCGTCAGTCAAACCTATGTATGGAAATCGCGCTACCAACCAAGCCACTTGATAACATCAATGATGAAGAAGGCGAAATCGCCCTTTGTACGCTATCAGCGGTGAACTTGGGTAAAGTTGAAAACGTCAGCGATATCGAAGAGCCAGCCGAGCTAATCGTCCGCGCCCTTGATGCCCTACTCGACTATCAAGACTATCCAGTCAAAGCGGCCGAAAATGGCAGCATGCGTCGCCGTACCTTAGGCGTTGGTGTGATTAACTACGCCTATTACCTAGCGAAAAATGGCGCACGCTATTCTGATGACTCAGCGCTTGGTCTAACCCATCAAACCTTCGAAGCGCTACAGTATTACCTCTTAAAAGCCTCAAATAAATTGGCCAAAGAGCAAGGCGCGTGTCCTGCCTTTAATGAGACGACGTACTCGCAAGGTATTTTACCGATTGATACCTACAAAAAAGACTTGGATAAAATCTGCCAAGAGCCGCTACATCTCGATTGGGAAACGCTACGTGGCGAGATTACCGAACACGGTCTGCGCAACTCTACCCTAACCGCTTTGATGCCGTCTGAGACGTCTAGTCAGATTGCCAATGCGACTAATGGTATCGAGCCACCACGCGGTCTGGTGTCTATCAAAGCGTCAAAAGATGGCATCCTAAAGCAAGTCGTGCCTGAGATTGATAAGCTAAAAGATCAGTACGAGCTACTATGGCAAATGCCGAACAATGACGGTTACCTAAAGCTGGTCGCTATCATGCAGAAGTTCGTCGATCAAAGTATCTCTGCCAATACCAACTATGACCCAACACGCTTTGATGGTCAGCGTGTACCGATGAAAACGTTGCTAAAAGACTTGTTGACCGCTTATAAACTTGGCGTGAAGACTTTGTATTATCACAATACCCGTGATGGTGCGAATGATGCCCAAGCGGATATGGAAGATGATTGTGCTGGCGGTGCTTGTAAGATTTGAGAACCGTTAAAAAATTGCATTGCCAGAAAATTATAAATTTTCTCTTGCGTCGGGACGAAGCAGTGCTTCGCTTTGTCCCTCCTCAAGGTTCGCAAGAGAAATTCTTTAAATAGAATTTCTGACGGATGGCGGGTTTGGCTTTTGGGTTAAGCCCGCTGTTTGCTACTATATCAGCTAATATGAAAAGGATTTTTTATGCTAGTTTCAGAATATACAGGCACAATGAAGATTGCTGATGTTGAGTTAGAGTGTGCTGTTCTTAATGATGGTAGACGAATAATTAAACATTCAGATGTATTTAAAGCATTAGGTAGAGAAAGTAGAGGTAATGCACGATTACCAGATACACCTTCTTTTATGGATGCTAAAAACCTACAACCATATGTGTCTAGTGAACTTAATAATGTAAAAGAAAAAATATCCTATCAGGCCGAAAATGGCAAAAGCTTTCAAGGTTTTGATGCAATAATTATTCCATTGGTCTGTGAACTTTATATACTAGCAGACGAAGCTGGAACAGTGATTCATAAAAACCAGAAAGAAACAGTTATACAAGCGTCGATAATTATTAGATCATTAGCCAAAGTTGGCATTATTGCCTTGGTGGATGAAGCTACTGGTTATCAAAATATTCGTAAAGCAGAAGCTTTGCAGGCAATTCTTAACGAATATATAAGTAAAGATCTTATTGCATGGACTAAGACATTTCCAGATGAATATTATGAGCAAATCTTTAGGCTAAAGAATTGGAAATGGAGCACGTTCAATAGACCAGGTGTTGTTGGTAAATACACTAATGATATTGTATATGGTCGTATGGCAGCAGGATTAGTCGATGAGCTTAAAAAGCTAAATTCAAGAGATGAGAAAGGTACTACAAAACATAGAGATCATCAGCATTTATCAGAAAATCAAGGCAGAAAGGCACTTGAAATGCATTTACATAGCATCATTGGTTTAATGCGAGTAGCTGATACTTGGGAGGAACTTATGTATTCGATCAATAAAGCCTATCCTAAAAAAGGCTCTATTGACGACTTATTTCCTGAAACTTTAAATCCAAGAAATATCAACTAGAAAGTACAGGTTTGATAGAGTTTACGATACCCAACATTTTAATTAAATAATTCGTTGGGTTTCATTCCTCGACACCAACCTACTCACAGTTTTTTAAATAAATAGATTAACAAATAAGACCTAATTTTCGTGCTAATATTAGACCTACATTTAGAGCATAATATTAGCGGAGAATGCATCATGCAACCAATATTTGCGACCCAGACAGCCAGTATCTCAGAGTTAAAGACCAACCCTTCAGCCCTGATTAAACAGTCAGATGGTGAGTCTATTGCTATTTTGAACCACAATAAACCTGTGGCTTACTTAGTCTCAACAGACGTCTTCGAGCGCATGATGGAAGCGATGGACGATATGGCATTAAGCCAAACGGTTAGCGCACGAATGAATGACGGGCAAGTACCTATAAAGGTAAGTTTGGATGACTTATAATCTTGAGTTTCATCCTTTAGCGTTAAAAGAATGGAAAAAGCTAGCGCCCAGTATTCAGCAGCAGTTTAAGAAAAAATTACAGCAGCGGCTAGCAAACCCGCGTGTTCCTGCTTCAAAACTCTCAGGACATAAAGATGCCTATAAAATCAAACTACGCACCATAGGCTATCGACTGGTATATACCGTCAAAGATGACGTCGTCGTGGTTTATGTGCTCGCAGTAGGCAAAAGAGAAAACAACAAAATATATGATAGTCTGGCGACACGCCAACCATAATCGAAACACAGACAGAATAAAAATGACGGAGGTCATGTGCAATATACCGCAATCATCAAAGACGGTGGTTTGTTTATTCCTAACGTATTTTCAGACCTAAACGATGGTGGCTCGCATATCGTACAAGTAGAAGTGGACATCGAAGAGGTACGTCAGCAATTAAGTGCAAGCGCAGCATCAAAGCTAGAAACACCAAAAAAGGACGTTGCCAAAGCACCGAAAAAACCAGTAAAGAAGCAGCCGAAGAAAGAGGTAAAAACAGCACCAGAAGATGTTGATTTAAGTACGCTGCGTAAGAGCGCTATCGATGAGCTGGAAGGATTGGATGATAGTGAGCTCAGCGAAATATTCAAAGCCTATATGAATGATGGACAAGAGCCGACACAGATATCTTTAGAGAACATGTAATATAGAACTGGCAACCAAAAGCCTATAACCTAGTTTTAATCATATATCTAAAACATTATTTTCAATCATTTAGATTTATAACTGTAACACTTATAAAGGTAGCACTATGACTTACTCGATTTTTTCCCAAACGCCAAACGACGCGCTAAAAGAGCCGATGTTTTTCGGTAATCCAGTCAACGTCGCTCGTTACGACCAGCAAAAACACCCTATCTTTGAGCAGTTGATTGAAAAGCAGCTGTCATTCTTTTGGCGTCCAGAAGAGGTCGATGTATCAAAAGACCGCATCGATTACGGCAACCTATCGTCACATGAACAACATATTTTTATCAGTAATTTAAAATATCAGACCCTGCTCGACTCTATCCAAGGTCGTAGTCCAAACGTGGTGCTATTACCACTGGTGTCTATTCCTGAGCTTGAGACGTGGATTGAGACGTGGACGTTTTCTGAGACCATTCACTCGCGCAGCTACACCCATATCATTCGTAATATCGTCAATGACCCAGGTATCGTGTTTGATGACATCATGCAAAACGAGCACATTTTAGAGCGCGCCTCTGATATCGCCAAGTACTATGATGACTTGTACTTTGATTCACAGCTTTACAATATGCACGGTGCTGGCACGCATACCATCAATGGCAAAGAAGTGACCGTTAGTTTAAAATCACTGAAAAAACAGCTGTATTTGTGCTTGATGGCAGTTAACGTCTTAGAAGCCATTCGTTTTTATGTATCATTCGCCTGCTCGTTTGCCTTTGCTGAGCGCAAACTGATGGAAGGTAATGCCAAAATCATTAAGCTGATTGCTCGTGACGAGGCGCTACATCTGACTGGCACCCAGCATATGCTCAACCTGATGCGTAATGGCCGTGACGATCCTGAGATGGTCGAGATTGCCAATGAGTGTTTCGATGAAAGTATCGAGATATTCCGTAAGGCGGCTGAACAAGAAAAAGAATGGGCGGGCTATTTATTCAAAGACGGTTCGATGATTGGTCTCAATAAAGACATTCTTTGCCAATATATCGAATTTATCACCAACTTGCGTATGGAAGCCGTTGGCTTGCCTGTGGCATTCCCGAACTCTAAATCAAACCCCATTCCATGGATCAACACATGGTTGTCATCTGATAATGTGCAAGTTGCGCCGCAAGAGACGGAAATCAGCTCGTACTTGGTTGGTCAAATTGATTCAGATTTATCAGACAGTGATTTTGATGACTTTGAGTTATAGAGCTTTAGAAAACAGTTTTTTTAAAACTGAGCTTTTAATATAGTCGAACTACCATAGAATGAATGCAGTGCTACTGGGATAAGTTTTACGCCGCCTCTGTCTGCGCAGATACAGGCACAGCAAGCAAGTAAAACTTGTTCCAGTAGCGCGTGATAATACTTGAGCTTATTTTATTTAGGGTTGACCTTACTTTAAAAGGATAGGATAAAGCCATGACTTGGGTAATGACGAGTAAGCAGCAATTTTACTTGCATGACGACGAAAGTCTGCTTGATGGACTACTACGTACCGGACATGATATCAACTATCAATGTAAGGAAGGCTACTGTGGCAGTTGCCGAATCAAGCGCGTTGCCAGCTCGCATGTCATTGATTATCCGTTTGCGCCGCTTGCCATGATTGAGGAAGATGAAATCCTGCCCTGCTGCTGTCGAGTACAAGGCGTGATTTATATTAACCACGATTCTTTCGACCAGTAAAATTTAAAAATAATGACTTAGATTAACACACCAAGTGCAACGCTAAATTATATTATAGAACACCTGATTGGGCGTTTTAAACCCTAA
>NZ_RRYW01000100.1 GCF_014861365.1 Psychrobacter sp. FME6 | reverse complement strand
GAGTCATTATATCATTTATCAATAAGTTATATCAACACACTATTAAAACAGAGCCTATTTAATTAACTATAGTTGAATAGAAATACTCAAATAAAAAGTATGTGGCTGAATTTTTTATAGTGCTTTATCGTATCATACCGACAAGCCGTTGTGACGTCTACACAATGTCGCCATTGTCATAGCGATCAACATATCGTGCAAAGTTATCGTGAAAACTATTGCGCAAAACTATCATGAATAACTATCACCTGACAGACGATTAAGCAGATCGTTAAATCGCGCCGACTGCTTCTGCCAATTGAGCCGCTGGTAGATAGCCGCCCACTTGCTGTCCAGACTCAGTAAAGATGGCTGGCGTGCCCCGTACACCAAGCGCCATACCTAGATCGATTTGCGCTTGGACAGGGTTATTACAGCTCGGTGCTTGTATATTGGCACCCATTTTAGCTTGATCCATTGCTGCATTGCGATCTTCGCTACACCAGATGGCTTCCATTTTTGGAATACTGCCTTCGCTACGTGGCCAGGCCAAATAGCGCACTTCAATCCCGCGCGCATTGATGTCATCCATTTCTTCATGGAGTTTGGTGCAATAAGGGCAATCGGCATCAGTAAAGGCATAGACGACAGATTTGGTAGCCCCTTTTGCTGGATAAATAACCATGTCTTTTTTGTCTACTGCTTTTAGGGCATCTTGTGCCGTTCTAGCAACCAAAGCACCGCTGATATCAACGGGTGCTTCATCTCCAACAGCAATAATTTGCCCTTGAATAATATGTTTACCAGACTTATCGGTAAAAAAGGAAGGTAAGCCATCAGCAGTGACCCAATAAATATCATCCATGTCCGTTGGTACCGCTGAAATGATGTTTTCTTCAATACCAGAAGTATTTAAATTCGCCTGTAACGCTTTTACCACGGCAGCATCGCTATCAGTAGATGCTTTGGCCGTGCTGACTTTGGTGTCGCTATCATTAACAATGCTGGTATTGCTGGTCGCATCCGCTGCATTGTTTGAGCAACCAGCAGCGATAACCACGAGCAGCGCGCCCATCATAAAGCGTGATAAGTTGTTGCGAGTAAAGCGGTTACCAGCAGAGGTGTTTTTTGCAATGGGGGATGACATATGGGTGTCCTGTAGGCATCGTACCTAATCGTGAATTCATTTTGAGAAAGGCGGCAATAAACTTTTATATATAACAGTCAATGCAACGGGTGGCTTAAGGGTCTAGGACGTGTTGAACATTCGATCGTGGCACTGATAGCGACTATTTGTTAGCGATATCTGTGCATGTTCAGCACGCCCTAAATTTACAGGTTTTTTACCATTTATTGATGATAAAAGATAAATGGTAATACCGCCTATATTAACATATTTATGGTAAATAGCAGCCACAGGCTATGTGGCTACTTATAGGCAGTTCCGAATAAAATCGATATAGTTGGTAGCATGCTGTAATGGCTGTAGTCTTTTTATTCAGGACTAACTATAGTCGATTCTAAATAAAACAGATACGTTATATTCCAACGCGGAACTGGGATAAATTTTTCTGGCTTGCTGTGCCTACGCCGACAGAGGCCACGTAAAATTCATCCCATTCCCGCTGTATCGTTTTAATATTGAATTCACTATATATAGGCAAATGTGAGCGGTCATCATAGTGCTATGGATAAACATCTATTCATAAAATAAAATACACTTGTACTACTTAATATTTAGGCTTGTATAGGTAGTCTACTGCTAATAACCTTGGTTTTTATAAAGTTTGATATAAAACCACATCTATCACTCATTTTAAAACCATTCACTTTAACAGTTTTGCCCTAAGGAGCACACATGGCAGGTGCCAGTTTATTAACCCTACTTGATGATATCAGTGTGATATTGGACGACGTTTCAGTCATGACTAAAGTCGCCGCCAAAAAAACCGCTGGCGTATTGGGTGACGATTTAGCGCTCAACGCAGAGCAAGTCACGGGTGTCAAAGCCAATCGCGAGCTGCCAGTTGTTTGGGCCGTTGCCAAAGGCTCATTTGTTAATAAACTTATTTTAGTGCCAGCGGCAATATTAATTAGCGCCATTTATCCGCCACTGATTACTTTTTTATTGATGTGTGGCGGTTTATTTTTGGTCTATGAAGGTGCTGAAAAGGTCATTCATCGCTTTTGGCCACATGTGTTACCGCATGACGAAGAACAAAATGCCCGCAGGCAAGCCAATGCCGATGAAAGCGTAGATTTAGTGGCTTTTGAAAAGAAAAAAATCAAAGGGGCGGTACGTACAGACTTTATTTTATCAGCGGAAATAATTGTGATTGCATTAGGCTCAACGGCGACTGCCACCTTGCTAGAGCGAAGCATTGTGCTTTCTATTTTAGCGATCGGTATTACCATTGGTATTTATGGTTTGGTCGCTGGTATCGTAAAAATAGATGATGCAGGCCTGCATCTGATGGAGAAGGAAGGGGCGTTTACGCAAAAAATTGGCAAAGTGATGTTTGCTGCTGCACCCAAATTGATGAAATTCTTATCTATTGCAGGTACATTGGCGATGTTCTTGGTGGGTGGTGGTATCTTGGTACACGGCATTGGTTTTTTAGATCATGGAGTAGAAGGGCTCGCAGACTTAACGGGTATTTTTGAAAGCCTGACGACCACGATATTGAATGGTGCGATTGGTTTTGTCATTGGTGCAGTAATCGTTGCTCTTTTTACCATCATTGGTAAAATCCGTGGTAAAGATGACAAGTCAGCAGCTCATTAAGTCATGTCCTAGAGCAGTGTGTTAAAAAAGCTATCTCCTATAAAAAAGCCCCGAAACTCGAAAGTTTCGGGGCTTTTACTTTAACGTGAGTGATTAAACCGTATGGTTAGCTTTCGCTATCTGAATCATCAGACTCTAGCTTTTCAGCTTGCGTCGGCTTTTTATGCTCGGTTTTAGGCTTACGACTGCGGGCCTTTGGTACTTTTGGGCTGGTCAAATTAAACATACCCGTTTGCGGTAGCAGTTGCTCAGCCACATTTTCGATCATGTTTTTATAACTGGCTATCGTGGTTTTAGACTTAGCAGCTTGACTGTCTTCTTTAGTAGGTTCTTCTACATGAGCGTCAGGTGCTTGAGTAGCCGCTTCAACATTATCTGTACTTTCAGCAGCCACATTTATAGCGTCAGGATTGGTATTATCCGATGGCTCAGCCGTTGTGTGTGCTAGCACTTGTTCTACTGCTAGCAGCTGCTCGCTTTCGGTACTGATGTCATCTGTCTGCGCTTGATTGGCCAAAGCGGTCGCCTCGACATCATGCGCATCAACGTCGTTATCAGATTTCTCAGTCTCAGCTGCCTGTTCAGCAGCAATGCTCAACACTGCTGGCTCCTTATAGTCAGGGTGCTGACCACGTGGATCGTTGCTGGCACGTTTACCAATAGCGCGTGGCTCAACGTCTGTTTTACCTTGCGTCGCTGCAAACTGACTGACCGCTTGGGTCATGGTCTCAAAGCGCGCTAGGTAATCCGCTGCTAATGGCTGATAGCCATAGTTGCTAAAGTCAAAATTTCTGTTCTCAACTTTAGTCTCAGTAGTCGGTGTGACATCCGTCTCAACGTTAGCAGGCTTTACTTGCTGATGTGCTTCGATAGCAGCGATAAAGCAGCTGATGACACCGTCATTTTTCAAACGACTCTCTGCATCTGTTAATGCCTTGCGAACAAAATCACCAACCGTACCGCGAATGCTTGGTACGCTCACTACTGCTTGCTCGGTTGCCTGATTAGCGGCTTGGGGCTTTTGGGCAGCTTGTGCTTGCTGGCTACGAACGACACGTGGGTCATTACTAGCCTGACCGAACTTCTCAGCCGTTACATAACGCGTGGCAAACAATGCATCGTGCGTTAGCTCCAGTGTGGAAGCACTGGTGCTTTTTTCATTGTCATGACTAACGTTGAGACCACTGTTGGCGGTTTCAACATTGCTACCATCGGCTTGGTTAGTAGCATTTGATTCTTGAGCCTTTGGTGCTTTTGCTACGCCGTCTACATTAGAATCTGCAGGCTTAGCACTATCGGCTTGAGTGTCGTTGTTGGTCTTAGACACTGGCTGCTGATCTACTGCAGGTTTTTTGTTCTCAGCGTCACTGTCAGACTTTGACGCGTCGTTTTGCGCCTTGTCTTTTGTAGCGCTCGCTTTCGCATCATCAGCTTTAGAAACGTTATCTTTAGAGCCTTCAATGTTAGAAGCATCAGCTTTAGAGACAGTGTCTGCGACGGCGTTTTTATCGCTACTTTTCTCCTCAGAGAGCTGTGTATTAGTACTCTGGTTAACATTGCTTGGCTTATCGCTGCTCTGTTTATCATTGCTCTGTGGCTCTGCCTTTGGTGAAGTAGCTTCTTTTGCCACATCAGCTTTCACTGTTTCAGCTTTGGTAGCACCATTTTCTGAGCTTTGCTTATCAGTAGATGGATGCTTGGCCTGTACAGACTTGCTGTCATCTAAAGATAAGTGCACAACTTCTGGCGACTTAAGCTCGGCTGATGCTTCATTGACCTGTATCATGACTTCGTTTGGGTCTTGGTTGCGACGCGAGTTAGCATGGTTTTTGCTGCCATTCGCACCTGTTGCCGTCTGTTGGTTGTGCTGCTTAACGTTATCAGCAGTTAGCGCTTCTCCACGCTCTAGTTTTCCGCGCGAGCCACGTTGGCTATGTGGTTTACGCTTGGCACGAGTTTGCTCGTCAGTGCTATTGTCTTTGTCATCAGAAGTATTGTCGCGCTCATTTGTCGCGCGGTTACTGTTCTGGTTTTGGCGGTTGCTATCTTGACGATTGTTGCGGTTACGATCATTTGGGCGTCTGTTGTCCTGCCCCCGTTTTTCTTGGTTATCAGACTGTTTGTCGTCAGCGTTATTTGCGGCGCTATTCGAGGCGCTGTTATCTGTGTCGCTGCTCAGCTCATTACTAGTCTCGTCATTTTGTTCTTTTCTTTGACGCGGCTTAGAAGATCTAGATTTACGCGGTTTACGTCTTCTTCTGTCTTCGTTATTACTGTCATCAGTGTCGCTGTCTGAATGGCGGCGTGTCTGCTGACGATTGGTATTATTGTCCGGCTGCTGGCTGTCATCTTTTTGGCTACCCTGTGGAGTGGTTTGCGTAGGGCTTGATGTATCAGTGGCGGCAGTGCTTAAAGCATTGCTATCAACTTGGCCGAATGAACCCAAACTTTGCGCGCCCGTGTTGACAAGTGCTTCGATGGCTTCTGCTGCGTCACGACTACTAACATTAGGCGTGGTAGTTGCTTGCGGCGCTTGCGCAAACAGATTGGACAACCAAGCAACGGCTTGCGGCTGGGCAGGTGTTTCAATATTTGCAGTCGGTGTTGCTACTGGGGTAGTAGCGGCGGCAACGCTTTGGCTTTTGTTGGCTTGCGGTGCACGCGCTGATGACACATTATTGGTGTTTTGGTTATGGCGATGATCGTTGCTGTGTTTGTTATGCTCAACCGTATTATTTTGTTTGCTAGCAGGTTTATTGGTAGCCTTACTATCGGCTGATTGACGTGGCTGGCGCGTTGGCTGCTGCTCTGGGCGTTCCTTTTCAGCGGTTTGCCAATCGACATTGTAGCCAAGATCGCTATGCTCTTGCTGTTGAGTGTCGGTGATACGCTCATAGCTCGATGGGGCAAAACCATCACGGTTGAAGTGCAATTTAAAGTTTGGCGATTCTAAATGTGCGTGCGGCAATATAGTGATGCGCGTGCCACTGTCTTGCTCAAGATAGACCAAACTATCGCGTTTTTCATTTAATAAGAATGCCGCGATGTCAGTAGGCACTTCTGCTTGTACTTCACCTTGACGCTCTTTTAGGGCGATTTGTTCGATCTGACGCATAATTGATAATGATAAAGAACGCAGGTCGCGAATCATGCCATTACCATGGCAGCGCGGGCAGATATAACCGGTTGACTCTTCTAATGACGGACGCAAGCGTTGACGGCTCATTTCCATCAAGCCAAACTTAGAGATATCGCCAAATTGTACACGGGCACGGTCATATTTGGTGGCATCAATCAGACGTTTTTCGACTTCTTTTTGATGCTTATTGTCATTCATATCGATGAAGTCAATAACAATCAAACCACCCATATCACGTAAGCGCAATTGGCGGGCAATCTCGTCGGCGGCCTCTAGATTGGTATGATAAGCAGTTTCGGCAACATCCGAGCCTTTGGTGGATTTGGCAGAGTTAATATCAATAGAGACCAAGGCTTCAGTTTGGTCAATAACGATTGAGCCACCTGACGGCAGACGAACTTCACGCTGATAAGCAGTTTCAATCTGCTTTTCGATATTAAAGCGCGAGAACATCGGCTCGTAATCAGTGTATTTGCGTAGTTTTTCTGCTTGTTTGGGCATCACCGCATCGATAAAGCCAGCTGCTTCGATATAAGCGTTTTCGTTATCGATCCAAATCTCACTGATATCATCACGCAGATAATCACGAACGGCACGCGTCACAACGCCAGCTTCTTGATGAACCAAGCGCGGTGAAGGGTATTTTTGATTTTGTTCTTGGATGGCTTGCCAAATATTAAGCAAATGGTTTAAATCGTGTTGCAAGTCTTCTTGGGTTTTGCCAATACCGGCCGTACGGATGATGACACTCATACCTTTTGGCAGGTCAAGATTGCTCAGCATACGCTTCATATCTTCGCGCAATTTGCCTGAGATTTGACGTGAGATACCGCCACCGCGAGGGTTGTTTGGCATTAATACCAGATAACGACCTGCCAAAGACACGTAAGTCGATAGAGCAGCGCCTTTATTGCCGCGCTCTTCTTTTTCGACTTGAACGATTAATTCATCGCCCTCTTTGATCAGCTTTTTGATATTTTCGTCGCGTGGATTACCGCTCAAGTATTCGGCAGATATTTCACGAATAGGCAGAAAACCTTGGCGTTGTGAGCCATATTCTACAAAAACGGCTTCCAGTGATGGTTCGACACGGGTCACGTGACCTTTATAGATGTTGGATTTTTTCTGCTCACGGGTACGGTTTTCTAAGTCGAAATCGTACAGATGGTTGCCTTTACAAAGGGCAACACGAATCTCTTCGTTTTGAGTAGCGTTGATTAAAATGCGTTTCATATTACTATCCTATGAGTACGCATAACAACGATGGGACGGGATTTAGGGCGTAGCGGCAAGTCTGGCTAAAGTCTAAATTAGCGTTGTCAGATATTAGTGAACGATAGAACGTAAGTCAGGGTTTTAATAAAGCACGTTGGCTTTTTCAATGGCCTGTCTTTACCTAAAATACAGTAGCGGTGCTAATGTTGCTAGCGTGAATATAAGCGATATAGGCTGTAAGGCTATAGGGTCATATTCTATCATTGATCGATTTGGTCGAAATATTAATGCGTACTATGAGTTTTTAGTATCAGTAAATTTTACTGGTAGTCATGTCAGCGCACTTTGTAAGGGTGGGTGACGGTCAGTTACTGGTTTAAAAATACGGATGTTAAAAACGCATCTTGCTGCGGCACTCAATCCATCAAAGTCTAGCAATAATACCGCTATCATAAATACTTTTATATAAAACTATTGTATAAAATAGCGATATTCAACAATTATTTATTTAGGTAAAGCAATTGGTCACTCTTTATTTATCGTTCTGTCTGGTATAACGTCAATCATATCTTGGGTGGTTTAAAGTTAGGTATCGCGGCTTTGGTTATCGGCGGGGCGTACTTGGCAAACAGAATCATTGACCCGCTCATCGGCGTGGTGCTGTATTTATATCTTTATCTGTTTGACCACCAATACTTAGGCAGCTATCGATATACTTCTCGAACCTAATGCTAAACAATCCATACTTGCTCAACTACACTCGCGTAAAAGGCCATCAAATAAAGTCGTTGCCATGCGGGTTGTGAGTCAATGTTGTGTCATTACGTCAATAAACAGGCGTCTTGCCAAGTTTATTAACACTAAATTTATGAGCACAAAGGTATTTAATGTCACTATTTATAATGTCATTATTTATTTTATCACACTGAATAACGTCAGTGCGGTTGTTGCTATTACTACTATTTATGGGCTCACATCTATAAATAACGACAAGTTATATCTTTAATTTATCATTAAATATAGTATGCGTCCTAAAATCAGATAAAACGTCCAACCTCGGCAGCATTTACAGCTTTACCCTCGTTACAAACAAGTCGTAAAAATGATGAAGCTTTATCTATGATAGCCATAGATTATTGCGGTAGCCGCTGCTTAATTGTCGCTCAACATGCTAAACTATAACAAATCTTTGTGTAAATACCTAACTAAAAATGACAAACTCAAAAATGACCGACGACGCACCTACCCATGAAGCCCCTGCTATCTTCAATAGCAAAACACGCCCGCAAAGCGCTGATGATGAAATCAGCAACTTTGGCAAGGTAAATTATCTTGAAGTAACCCGCCACCAGCACGATCAGCGTTTGGATAACTTTTTGCTCAATCGCTTAAAAGGGCTACCAAAACCACATATTTATAAAATGATTCGCTCGGATGAAATACGTGTCAATAACAAACGCTGCAAAGCACACGACAGAGTGCAGCGTGAAGACGTGGTACGTATCGCCCCTGTGGTACTCGCTACCCGCGAAAAACCGATTATCAGCACTGAATTTGCTAAAAGTTTGCTCGCACGCGTGGTCTACGAAGATGATGGGATGTTGGTGCTGAATAAGCCTTCTGGTATCGCCGTTCATGGTGGCAGTGGTTTAGACTTTGGTGTGATCGAAGCCATGCGTGAAGTGACGGGTAAAAAGTACCTAGAGCTGGTACATCGCATCGATAAAGACACCTCAGGGCTGTTGATGATTTCTAAAAAACGCTCAGCGCTGAAAGTATTGCAACAGCATCTGGTCGACAGAACCATTCAAAAGCACTATCTCTGTATCGCCAAAGGGCAACCTGCGCTCAATGAGCAACGTATCGATGCGCCATTGTTACGTTATACGCTGGCTAGCGGTGAACGCCGTGTCAAAGTAGATACACAAGATACGCAATCTAAAGAAAGCCAGACGGACATTATCGTCCATGGGCGCTTTATGCTTGCAGCTCAGCCGGTCAGCTTGATTGAAGCCAAGCCCCTGACAGGACGCACCCATCAAATCCGTGTGCATCTGGCTCATATTGGCCATGCTATTTTGGGTGATGATAAATATAATGTGCATGACAAATCAGGCGTCCATCGTCTGTGTCTACATGCGTGGCGCTTAGATATTCCAGGCTACGAAACCATCACTGCACCACTACCAGATGAGATGGCTGACTGGTTGCCAGAAGATATTAAGCAACCTGAATAAGTTTGTAAGCTCATTTTTTTCAGTCTTACCATCAAACGTCACGAACTCTTATTATCACTAATAAGCTGCCGTGACGTTTTCGTATCTGTATCCATATCTATCATCTATTATCATCACCATCTTCTAAGGGTCATTCATGAGTGAACAATCTGCACCGCTAACTTCTGCCAAAACCTTTCAAACAGCCAATCAGCATCATTTAGCAGACAAGACTCTCATTATATTCGATTGGGATGGGACGCTGATGGATTCAATTGGTTTAATCGTTGATGCGATGCATGTAGCAGGGGAGGCGCATGGTTTTCAAACGACCGATAAAGCTGTACAAGATATTATTGGGCTCAGCCTAATGAAGGGCATTGAGATTTTATATCCGCAAGCAAATGACACGCAAAAGCTCGCCATCCAGCAAAGCTATGCGGATTACTATATTGCCAATAGTCACAGTACACCGCTTTTTGCGCCGATAGAAGGCATGTTGCAGACACTACAAGCGCAAGGTAAAAATCTGGCGGTTGCCACTGGTAAAAAGAGAATAGGGCTAAATCGCGTCTTAGATGCGTCTAGCAGCCATCATTATTTTGTGATGACCCGCTGTGCAGATGAGTCAGGCTCAAAACCTGATCCGCAGATGCTTAACGATATTTTGGATTATACCGAGCAGCAAATCGCTGAAGCTGTGTTTATCGGGGATAGTATCTACGATATTCAAATGGCAACGCAACTTGGTATGACTAGTATCGCGGTCAATTATGGTACGGCATCTCATACTGAGCTCGCCGCGCAGCAACCTACTTATCAGGTCGATACTCCGCAAGCGTTGGTTGATTTGCTGTGTGGATGATGGCTATTTAAACACGAGCTAATAATGTGGCTATGATATTGTATCTGTAATAAAAAAGGGTTTATCGTTATAGTCAGATGACCACAAAAATGTTATAAAATAAATCAATTAAACGATTACCAG
>NZ_RRYW01000099.1 GCF_014861365.1 Psychrobacter sp. FME6 | reverse complement strand
GTAGCAATTGGGTTTGATAATTAGTTTATAACACTTTTAGGTGGGATTGACTATAACTCATGCCACGCCGCCTATTTATAGATACAGATGACACTTGAAAAAGTAGATTCGGATAAATAAAAAAGACTTTATTGTGTATGAGCTTATATCACGCTGATTTTTAGCATTGTAATAGCATGTTAAAAATGATGGGAAATTTAGACTCGCCGCCATATCTTTAATATAAATTCTGTATACTTAAGACTTAAAGCCTCACTCATAACCAATTGATGACCTTCAGCCATGTCTAGACGTTCAGCACAATTTGTCGCCCCAGACTATATCGACGACCCCACTTCAAAAGACGGCAAAAAACACGCCAAAGTTTTGCTGTCAACGCTGCAAGAAGACATTGCCAGCTTTCGAGATGAGCAATTCCCGCCTGATATCTTACGTCAAATCCGTGATATGCCTATTTATGAAGGCAATTTAGCTGAAGTCCAAGCATACCAGCAACATTGGCATAACCTGCTTGAGCGGGCGATGGCATTTTATCCCGCTGCCAATCTGCCGCCCGACTACCTGCCACTGCCAGCCAGCCTTGAGATACCACAGTTTATCTATCATGTTCAAAGACTACATCTGACCAAGACCCGTGCTAAAGAATCTAAAAGCTTTGGCTCGGTTGGTGCACTCACAGATAAATGCGGCGATTATAACGCTGATGACATTGAGCGTATGGCAGCCGTGTTTGATAACGATGATGAAGCGCGTTTGGTCGCCCATCGTGAGTTTATCGATCTACGCGCTTATGTTTTTTGCCGAGATAACAAGGGCGAGATGCTAGAGCCTGAACGAGTACGCTTTTATCGTACTGGGCTTATCGTCCATGCTCTGCCCGACTTTAAAATCGTAGACAGTCGGCAGACACCTCGTAAGCGCCGTAACGATGCTTATCGTAATCCGCTAGCAGATAATGGCGTGTGGAAGATTTATCGTAAAAAATAACCTATGCTAAAATATTTTTTATTATTGTTATAATCTTGCTTCACTGCTTATTTTATTGTTCTTGCTAAGGATTCCAGATGCTCGCTGCCGCCGCCGGCTCACCAAACTTAATGTTACAAGCTACGATTTTCTTGGGAGCAGCGCTGCTGTTTGTACCACTGGGCAAGCGCTTTGGTATTGCAACAGTCTTAGGTTATCTCATCACTGGTTTGATATTGGGCCCTAGTGGTTTAGATGTGGCGGGCGACGCTGAGAGCTTATTGCATTTTTCTGAGTTTGGCGTCGTCATGCTGCTGTTCATTATTGGACTTGAGCTACAACCCTCACGACTCTGGGCGCTACGCCGTTCGATATTTGTGTTAGGTGGTTTGCAAGTCGGATTGACTGGCACGCTATTGATGTGGCTATCACACCAGTTTTTTGCCTTGCCACTCGATACCGCCTTTATCGTTGGTTTTGGTCTGGCCCTTTCCTCTACGGCATTTGTACTACAGATATTGACTGAAAAGCAACAATTATCGAGCACCCATGGTCGTGAAGCATTTACTATTTTATTATTCCAAGACATTGCTGTTATTCCCTTATTGGCTATCATCCCCTTCCTTTCAGGCGTTCGCGAACAAAGCTATGATTTGATTTATTTTGGTAAAGTTTTTGCTGTTTTTGCCGGTTTGATTTTCTCTAGCCGTTACATTGTTAGACCATTTTTCAAGTTTGTCGCCTCAAGCGGTGCCGCAGAGCTACTGACTGCTGTGGCTTTATTCATCGTCATGGGCGTTTCTATCTTGATGGAGCAGATTGGTCTATCGATGGCATTAGGGGCATTCTTGACTGGCGTCTTGCTAGCAGATTCTGAGTATCGCCACGAGCTAGAGGCCAGTATCGAACCGTTTAAAGGCTTGCTATTAGGGCTGTTTTTTATGTCGGTCGGCATGCTGACTGATGTCAAACTCATCTTAGCTAAGCCTATTTTTATCATCGGCTGTGCGATGGGGCTGATGTTTCTTAAATTCGGCGTTCTTACCGCGATTGCAAAAGTATCCGGTAATCGTTGGCCGACCAGTATTCGGCTGGGCGTTACGCTTGCTCAAGGTGGTGAGTTCGCCTTTGTTTTATTCAGTGTGGCTACAGCGCAGAACGTCTTGCGCCCTGAGCTTGCCAATACCCTAAATCTTGTCGTGACGATTTCTATGGCGTTCACACCACTGGCATTTTTGTTATTAGAAAAAATTGGTGAGCCATTATTTGCTAAAGGTAAACCCAGTCGCGAATATGATACGATTCCAGACCATGAACATCAGGTAATTATTGCTGGTTTTGGGCGCGTTGGACAAATTATTGGTCGAGTGCTACGTATGCACAATATCGAGTTTACCGCCATTGAGCGCTCAGCAAATCGCGTCGATTTCGTCCGTAAATTTGGTAACCAAGTCTATTATGGCGATCCGAAAAACCCTGAGATACTGCGCGCGGCTGGTATCAAAAAAGCCCGCGTCTTTATTCTCGCCATCGATGATTTAGAGCGCTCTATTACCACTGCTCAATACCTGCGTAAAAACTACCCAGACATGATTGTCTTAGCTCGTGCGCGTGACCGCCAGCATTACTATCGCCTGCGTGAGGTGGGCGTCCGTCATATTTGGCGCGAGACCTATTTGTCATCGCTAGATATGTCGCGTGAATCACTACAGCTGCTCGGAATTTCACCAGAAAAAGCCCGCGAAACGGTACAAACCTTCCGTGACTACGATGACGATTTGATTGAACGTCAGCAAGCGATTTATGATGATGAAGCCAGCATGATTGAGTCAGCCCAATCCGCGATGGCAGAGCTTGAGAGCTTATTTGACGAAGATATCGATAAAGCCCGTAAAATGGATTTGAGCGACTTTTATGATGCGCTAAAAAGCCAAGCGACACCAGTTGATGAAAAAGACACTACCGCTACCGACCCCAAAGTTTAAAAGAGCTGTTAATCCGTTGAATAATTCAATCCGTTGAACAATTTGGGGGCGCTAGCTTTTCATTTAACGAGCTGGTGCACTGCCAGCTATCGCTATCTTTCACATGATAAAAAACCACTGTTTGCTCATTGAGATAACGCAGTGGAAACTTAACATTCTGAATCGTTCCTACAACTGCGCAATCTGTTTTGGGCACGCCCGGTACTTGAGTATCAATACGCACCTTAATCTGCGGATCCTCTATGTCAAATGGCAAATCAACCGGACACTGCTCAGTCTGTTGATAAATCACAGCCACACGGTTTTGCGTCGTTTTGGTGATGTCATAAGCATTGAATAACACCTCATTGGCTTTCGGCTTCGCGATAATAGGTAAAAACTGCACTTTAATGACCGTTAAAGCAAAGGCGAAAAATCCAAAGCCCAATGCCAAACCAAACAAACTAACCCCGCCTTCTCGACGCAAATGTGCTTTTTGTCTGGCCTCGTCTTGCGGATAATCTTCAATAACATCGGCAATTTCACGTCGCGCCATTCGATAATAATAAGCGTCGGTCCAGCGTGCCACCATAAACGACCAAAACAGCCAAATCACCGCAGCGATACCTACTCGTACTGCCATTTGATAAGCATCGGGTATATAGGACATCGCTACAAATTCAAACGTGACCAGCACAATGGCAACGTTAAGCTGAATAAATGACCAGCCTGCCACACTATACACAATCGCATCCATATAACGCTTACGATAGAGCAGCCAAGGAAAGGTGACAAAAAATGCCGCCCAATGCCATTTTGGCGATAGATAGCCTTGCTCATCAAACTGCTTAAAGCGCTTAAGATAATAACGCTGACTACGATGACTAATGAACCATTTATCTAATTGTTCACGTCTGGTAGCAGTCAGTTTTTGTTGATAAAAAGGGGGCGGCGAATCCGTCTCGATAAATAACATAGTGATAAGCCTTACTTGCTATTAAGAAAAAATATGACCTCGTCATATTTATTATATGATAACGCCAAAACCCCTGTATAGGACAACAAAGTATAGAACTGCTAAACGATAAAAAATACATGCTAAAAAGATTGAGTAAGTTAAAACCACTAAAAAAGCAATGTTCGTTCACAGCTGTATAGATTTCACCTATAATAAGCGTATTCCACCCATTTTATTAAGCCTTGCCCATCCTATGAACCAACATCCTGATATCCATGATAACGTCAATAGCACCAACACTAATGAGAATGACAGCCCCAAAAGTGAGTTAGCGACTGAAGACAGTAAGCATATTCGTATCGTCAATACCTTTATGAAACGGCGCACGCATATGAATAAAAATGCCGAGCTGGCACTGACTGCGCCAGAGTTTGCGCATTACCTTGTCAATAACAGCTTCGGTGATGGCAATCTGGATGGTATTGATGACTTGCGCGTGCTATTTGCAGATACTCCTAACGGTAGTGATGCCCCACTTACTCTGGAGATTGGTTTTGGTCTCGGTGATTCATTTATCGAGATGGCAGCAGCTGAGCCTAAGCGTAACTTTGTGGGCGTCGAAGTTCATGAGCCCGGTATTGGTAAATGCGCCTATATGGCAGGTACGCAAAATTTGAGCAATGTAAAAATCATCAATGGTGATGCCATTCAATTGCTCAAACAGCTACCAGAAAACCATATCGATCGCATCCAACTCTACTTCCCCGACCCTTGGCAAAAAAAGCGCCACTACAAACGCCGCTTCGTTAGTCCCGAACGTATGGCAATCGTGACTCACAGCTTAAAGCAAGGCGGCTGGTTCCATACTGCCACTGACTGGGAGCATTATGCATTTTGGATGGTTGAGGTTTTAGATGGTTTTACAGGCTTAACCAACCAAGCTGGTGCGGGCAACTTTACCGACCGTCCTGACTTTCGTCCAATGACTAAGTTTGAGCGACGTGGTTTAGAGCGTGGCCATGGGGTATGGGATTTAATCTATATTAAAGACTGACACTGACAGCACAATTTTATGATTTTACTATAGCGGCACATTTATGTAGCCGCTTTTTTGTACTCACCGATAAACCAACTGTCACTTTACATAAGGTATATTTGATAAAATCTCAGCCATACCCTTTATTGCAGAGGTGTTGAGAGTATTTAATGATAAAAACTGATAAATTATTTATACGTGAAACATCGTTATCAGCATGCAACTTTTTGATAAAAGCCTGTATATATAAGCGTGTAAATCGTATTACAGCGTCAGTCTTAAATATTAACTATCTGCGCAAGCATTGATACCATAAGGGCTTCATGAGTTCTCCCCATAAGCTGTGGATAACCCTGTGTATAAGTCGCTACTTGACAAGAATATCCCTAGGCAGCTTAAAGGGTAAGGTAAAATCGTTCATTTTTTATACAATTTAAAAGTGGTTAAAAATCAAATACTTGAACCAACTATAGAAACATTTATAATTACTTTTTAATTATTTTCAAAACTATTTTATAACTAGCGATGTTTCACAACTGATAAATAAAATACTTTTATTTGTTGTGGACAACTTAGTAGTCTATTGACAAACAGCACCATTCTCCTGTCCGAAATTACCATTTAAGCCATCAAGTATTTATACAAATACTTGATGATATGTCATACGACATTGGTTGTCGTATGATGTCATCCAACTCGCTATTTAACCCTTGGTTTTTGTTATAATCACCTTATCTACTCAACAGCGCTATTACAAATCATAGAATGATTGACCAGCATAATAAGCTCAAAAGTTCACATAATAGCAGCTAATTATGAACTTATTTTTACTTTTCTCATTGTTTATTTTTACTGTATAGTAAGGTGATATATCCGATACCACTGTCTAAAATCTTATATTACCAATAACGCCAAATTTACTCGAAACACCGTAGCTTACTATAATTGATGCGATTTAAAACCAATGCGAGTGCTACTAAAGTAAACATTTCGCAGCCTCTGTCACGCTTGCGAACAGCAAGCAAGAAAAATTTATAACAGTAGCACGTGGCTATTTACTTTATTACAATCACATCGACTTTATTTAGAACTGCCTATATTTAAGTAATCAGCAGCATTGAGTAAGCAGTTTTTACAGTACCAATTATCGTAATTATACTTATTATTCTGAATAAATTATTTATAACAAGGAGTCCTTTATGGACGAGAATAAAGCCAAAGCGCTTAAAGCCGCCTTAGGTCAAATAGAAAAGCAGTTTGGTAAAAATACCATCATGCACTTAGGTGATGATGCTGCGATTATGGATGTTGATGTCGTATCAACAGGCTCATTAGGCTTAGATATCGCGCTGGGCATTGGCGGTCTACCAAAAGGTCGTATCGTTGAAATTTACGGCCCTGAAAGCTCAGGTAAAACCACCATGACCTTACAAGCGATTGCAGAGTGTCAAAAACAAGGTGGTACTTGTGCCTTTATCGATGCTGAGCATGCGCTTGATCCTGTTTATGCGCGCAAGCTCGGTGTCAACACTGATGAATTATTGCTTTCTCAGCCCGATAATGGCGAGCAAGCGCTTGAAATTACTGACATGCTAGTACGTTCAGGGGCAATCGATATGATCGTTATTGACTCGGTCGCTGCTTTGACACCGCGTGCAGAGATTGAAGGCGAAATGGGTGACTCACATATGGGTCTGCAAGCGCGTCTAATGAGTCAAGCGCTACGTAAAATTACCGGTAACGCCAAACGCTCCAATTGTATGGTAGTGTTTATTAACCAAATCCGTATGAAAATTGGTGTTATGTTCGGTAGTCCTGAGACCACGACGGGTGGTAATGCGCTTAAATTCTACGCCTCAGTACGTATGGATATTCGCCGTATCGGTGCGGTCAAAAACGGTGATGAAATCATTGGTAACCAAACCCGTGTTAAAGTCATCAAAAATAAAATGGCACCACCATTCCGCCAAGCTGAGTTCGAGATTACTTACGGCGAAGGCACCAATCATTTAGCCGAAGTCATTGATTTAGGCGTTGAGATTGGCGCAGTTGGCAAAGCAGGCTCTTGGTATAGCTATGGCGATGAAAAAATTGGTCAAGGTAAAGCCAATTCTGTGCTGTTCTTAAAAGAAAACCCTGCTATAGCTGAAGAGATTGAAAATAAAGTTCGTGCCGAAAAACTTGGGGGCAAAAAAGACAGCAAAACCGAAGATAGTGATGACGCCAATAAAGAGCAGACTGCTGAACCGGTACAATAACCGTGTCTTCTTAACCATTTTAAGTAAGCATGACTTATTATGAAAATTAAAACCTTAGCTGAAATACTCGCTGAATCGGATACCGATTCAGCGAGTAGTATTAATGACCAGGCCAAAAAAGCAAAAAAACCTATTCAGCCATCTAAACCCTCTAAGCCTTCTAAACATTCATACAAAGACGCTTCCAAAAAACACAGTAAGACCAACAAGCGTTTAAACGACTCAGCTGAAAAGTACTCCTTAGACAATGATTCTATCGTTGATATAGAATCAACCAATTCACCCTCTTCTACTCCCAGCAAAACTTCCAAGTCTAAAAAATGTAAGAAACGCTTTCACCCAGCTGCCAATTTTACTCCTGAGCCCAACAATGCCCCTGCTTATCAACCGCCAAAGGCACAAAGTATTAAGCAAATGCTGGCTGAAGTTAAGCAGCACGTTCATGGCAATAAAAGCGATAACGACGCGGAAACTGTAACTAATGACGAGCAAAATACTGAAAGTGGGGAGCAACTGCCTACGCTAACGGTGTCTAGTGCTAGAGAAAACGTTAGCGAAACTGACAACCTCCCCGCTGCACTCAAAGCTTATTTGCGCACACCAGAGCAACGACAGGCAGAAGTCGATGCCATCAAAGCTGAAAGCCGCTTGCGCTGGTTGGCTTTTTATTATCTATCGCGCCGCGAGTATGGTAAAGCTGAGCTGAAGCAAAAACTGATCGACAAGGAGCAAGACCCAGAAAAGATAGAGGCGCTACTTGAGGAATTTGAGGAAAAAGGCTACCAAAGCGACTATCGCACTACCTTAATGCTTATTCGTGAAAACATCCGCAAAGGTCGTGGCCGTGGCCGTATCAAGCAAGAGTTCTATAATAAAAAGATCGCCATGCCAGGTAATATTGACGAGCTCATTGATATGGCTAATACAGAATCAGAGGAGTTTCGCGACTTTGTAGATGATAGCGCGGACAATCTAGTCGATGGCGTAGATTGGCTCAAATTAGCAGTGACCGCCCGTACCAAAAAGTATGGTAACGACATACCGACTGAGCAAAAAGACAAGGCCAAACAGCTTCGTTTTTTACAGTATAGAGGCTTTAATACCGATATCTGCTTTCAAGCACTCAACTATACATTAGAAACTCTAGATGAACGCTTTTAGTGCCAGTTTGAGTGCCTGTAGTTATAAGCAGCTTAATCGTGAATTAATAGTAGCCAAGCAGCTTCCACCAAATCAGACCGGCACCAATCCAAACCACCAGATTGACCACACTCATGATTGCCCCGATGCTCCACCATTCTCTTAACGTCACATAGCCTGAGTTAAAAATAACGGGTGCGGTACCAGTTGCATAATGGGTAAGGGTCATCATAATATTGCCTGCTGCTGCCAAAATCAGCGCATATAACATTGGCGGTGCACCTAAGCTTAACCCTACTGCATAAAAAGCGGCAAACAGTGCAGTAATATGAGCGGTAGTACTGGCAAAAAAGTAATGAATATATAGATAGACTAAAGTCAAAATAACCACAGCGCCGATCCAACCAACACCTATCACTCCAATCATCGATTCGATGTTACTTGAGAACCAGCCAATTAAACCCAGTTTATTGAGGTAAGACGCCATCATAATAAGGGCACCAAACCAAATAATGGTATCCCACGCAGATTTTTCTTTAAGCACATCATCCCAAGTCAATACGCCAGTCAGTATTAACGTCGTTAACCCTATAAAGGCGGTGGTGGTCGCATCGACACTTAATTGCTCACCGAAAATTAGCGCAGGAATATTTGCCCACAGTATCAGCATCAGTGCAAAGACACCTAACATGATTTTCTCTTGTGTGCTTACATGCCCCATTTCTGTTAAATTATCTTTGGCAAATTTTTTCGCATCGGGGGTTACTTTGACATCGGGTGGATAAATCAAATAAATCACCAATGGCATTAATAATAAACACAGCATCCCTGGTATAAACATCGCAACAGCCCACGTCGTCCATGTTAGCTGAATCTCACTACCCGTTGCTTTGTTGACCAAATCTACCACTAACGGGTTTGGTGCAGTAGCCGTAATAAACATACCGGACGTAATTGGGTTAGCGTGATAATTGACCATCGCTAAATAACGGCCTATTTTTTTCTGCGTGCCTTCTTCTGGCGTCGAGTGAAAGCTCTGGGCAATCGACTTCATGATAGGGTGAATGATACCACCACCACGAGCTGTATTAGAGGGGGTAATCGGTGCGATCATCAACTCTGCGGCGGTCAAAGAATACGCCACTCCAATGGTTTTTTTACCAAAAATAGAAATAAAATAATAAGCGATACGTCGACCTAAACCGGTTTTTATTAACCCCCGCGATATCATAACGGCAACACCAATCAGCCAAATTAGGGGGCTTGAGTAGCTTGATAATGCATCGCTGATGGCTTGTTTTGGACTGTCGTTAGTCACACCCGTAAGCGCAACCAAGGTAACGGCAATAATAGCAATCGCGCCAATAGGTAAGACTTTACCAATGATGGCGACAATGGTGGCAATAAATAATGCCAACATATGCCAAGCTTCAGGCGTCACCCCAGTAGGTACTGGGATAACAAACCAGATAATAAGACCGACTAAAATCGCAAGTGCTGCAGGAATAGGCTTAAATGGCATGAGTCATATATCCTTATAAAGTATTTATACCCTCAGTTATCGTTACCTTTAAGGTAAAGCATCCTCAAATTAGGGGCTGTATAGAATTCAGCTATGGAACTGACAGAGACTATTTTTTAGGAAATTCGACGCCAAAAATAGTAAGTTTAGTCATTCTAAGCGCGATAGTTTTGGCTAAGAAGTGGCAAAAAATAGTCCTGTTGCTTGACTGATGCTAAAATTGCCCCAGACAGTGTTGTAAATCTAGCTAAGGTCTCGACATTACCTTCGACTTACGCCTAGTCTGAAACAATTTTAGCAATCAGCAGTCCTAATAGCTGAATTCTATACAGCCCCTAACAGCTTTTATAAAGTAGTACTAAATAAATTATACAGTTATCATAATAATTTCAAATCTATTTATGGTGTTTATTCACTACTTTTAACATACCTAGATTAACACACCAAGTGCAACGCTAAGTAATGGAATAAAACACCTGGTT